>JBOGMI010000149.1:0-4223 GCA_050746645.1 Bryobacteraceae bacterium
GTCCCGGCCGAACTGCACATTTACCAGCACGGGCCGCACGGTGTTGGTTTGGCCAGAAACCATCCCGCGCTGGCGAGCTGGCCGGGTTTACTGGCAGCCTGGCTGAAAGAGCGCGGGCTGCGGTAAACCGCTTGGGATCACGGCTCGGTAAGAGTGCTTTCCGAGCCACGAGCGCGAGCGAGTGGTCAGAATGCTAAAACTGAAGCTCCGAGCGTGAGCGAGGCATCGTGGCGGTTAGCCCAACCAGGGGTCGCTGACGCTCCCGGCTCGGTTTCGACATTTCGAAATTTCGAGGGATGCGACACGCCCCTGCGCCAGTTATTGTGAACAGACTATTTCAAGGGCGTTGCAATCCCGGTTCGGCGTCTGCGCTTGAGCCATCGGTTCAGCGTGAACAGGATGATGAGGACAGGGATCACCAGGAAGAACGGCCAATAAGCAAAGATGGGCGGCTGCTTGGGCAGCACTCGCAGAGGTCCGGAAACGGAAGCGGTTTTTCCGTGCGAGGCTACATCGACGGTAGCTCGCCAATTACCCGCGGCGGCGAAAGGCACTTGGGCGGCATAGAGCATTTTGTTGCTGGCTTTGGCGTGGGTGGCCGGTACCGCAACTTCGCGAATCTCGCCGTTTACGGTTTGTGCCACGTGCACCAGCACATGCGCATCGAGAATTGGTGAATGGTCTTTTGCGTCCTGAACCATTACGCTCAGGTCACCGGTCCCGGCGCGCAGCGGAACGGGCGAGCTGAAGAGGCTGATAAGCAAGCCCTCGGATTGCTTTTGCAACTGGAGCGTTCCGCCATCGGCGAGGAGCGGGGCGGATACGACGCAGCACAAGAGCAGGGCACGAAGCAACGGGGCTGAAGCCCCTCGCGGGCTAAAGCCCGCCCCCCAGCTATTACGTAAGAGTCTCAATGCATTAGGCCGCGCATTTGCATGGGCTGAAAGAGTATCCAGACACCGGCAGCGTAGAGGGCGCAGGAAACGAGGGTCCACGGCGCCGCGAGCGTTAAGGCGGCGCGCAGGCGAGTTGCATATTGAGTGGCGACGTGCCAGGCGATGTAGAGCGTCAAAAGCAAGCCCGCATCGAGCAGACCAAGCTGGGCTTGGGTCAGCCAGCCCGGAACCGATGGCATGCTCATGAAGGTGACCGCTCCGGTGATGGCGCGCTCCACTACCGGGACGGCGGCCATCCAGCCGGTACCGAAGTGATAAAGCAGATGCGCCGCCCACATCGCGATGCCCACCGGCACCAGAGCCAGCGCGAATCTTCTGGCGGCGCCGGAAAGTTCGCCGCTCGGCAGCACCAGACGGTTTGCCGCGCGCGCAAATAGAAAGGCAATGGCGGGAGCAACGATGACACCTAGGATAATGAAGGCTCCCACGACAAGCTTCCTCGAAGACCAGTCGTGCTCCCACGACATCACGGGGCTGACCATGCCCGCGGCATTCACGAAGGCGCCGAAGACCACAATCAGCGCCAGCGCGGTGAAATCGCTGCGCTTGGATAAACGCCCGATGGAGGAGCGATAGGGATCGGCGGCCATTGCCTTCACGGGCGTGATGGAGATCAGATCCACATTGTCGTGCGGGCAAGCCTTCACGCAGTCCATGCAAAAAGTGCAGTCGAGATTGCCGGATTTCCTGGGTTGAAACAGATCCAGCTCGCAGCCGCGCGCATGCTCGTTGCCGCGAATGCAATCGTGGGTGTGGCAGCTCTGGCAAACGCTGGGTCTTTTCACGCCGACTTCTCGCGGCGACAGCAGCGAGGTCACGAAATGAAACTGGCCAATCGGACAGACGTACTTACAGAAAGAAGCCCCGCGAAACAGGCCATCGATGATCAGTGCGCCGGCGAAATACCCCACCATGACCCAGGCGGTGAGCCAGGGGCTGTTCCAGAGGCCCAACGCTTCGTAACTCCACAAATACAAGACAAACAATCCAGCCGCGATCCACTTACTGCGCAGTTGGCGCGGCCAATGCAGTTTCGCAGGCAGAACTTTTCTGCCGATATCACGCACCAGAGTGAAAGGACAGGCCATGCAAAACAAATTGCCGAGAACCAGAAGGGCAAACACCGAAAGCGCGCGCCAGTGGATCCACGGCAGCACACCGGCCATATTGATGGCGGTCACCTGGGGGCCGAAAAATCCGTCCGCCATGACGGCTATCGCAACCAGAAGTAATGCCCACTGAGACAAGCGGCGCAGCAGGGGGAATTTCGAGGCTGGAATGCGGAAGCGAAGCGCCTTTCTGCGCGTGCGCTCGGCGGCGGAGACCAGAACCGGGCGCGCCTTTCGCCGATTGGGCGACGAAACCATGCTCACGGCGATCGCCGCGACAGGGAGCAAATAGATGAAGGATCCGGGCACCCACATGATAGTGCCCGCAAGCGACTGATCCTGCAGGGGCGTCATGGAGCCGGTGTGGACGGCGGCATAGCTGGGATAAAGCAGCTTTCCGGCAAACACAAGCGAAGCCGAGACCGCGGTGTTCACAATGTCGGCGGCCAGCAAATAAGGGATGGCGGTCCATCTGGGCAATTTCGATTTTCCGGGGCCGGGCTGGATGACGTGCCACCAAAATACGATATTGGCCCAGAAAAAGCAGGCATGCTCGAGGCGGTGCCAGGCGGGCGAGGAGATAGCCAATTCGTAAAAAAACGGCAGATGCCAGCCGATCATGGTGACGGCGAAGAGAAGAAAGGCAACCACAGGCGAGACCAGCCAGGCGAGAAAGCGGCGCAGCGGCTTCCAGGTGAGAAACGGTGCCAAGCCTTCCTTGACAAACGGCTTGGGGAGCCCGCGCAGCAGCGGCAGCACGGGGCGCGAGAGCAAGATCAGCGGCGGCGCAATCATGATGAGCAGTACATGCTGCGTCATGTGCGCCGAGAGCGAGAAAGTGTCGAAAGCGTCGAGCGGGGAATCGACCGCGAGAAACACGGTCGCGAGACCGGCGAAAAAGGACAGCAGGCGCATGCTGTCGTCGCTCTCGCGCATCAACCGGCGGCCGCGCATCCAACCGCGCACGAATACCAGCGCGGCGAGCGCCAGAATCAGGACCGTAGGCGCATCGATGGGCCAGGATAAAGCGGCGGCATTGAGCGCGGAATCCACGTTACTGCCTCAGAGGCGGGCGAGGCATCCGGTTGGAGGCGACGTCGCGCAACAAATTGTTTTGGGGCACGGTCGAATTGTGGGCGGGCGGCGCGCCTTTGCTGCGCAGGGTCTGCATAAAGGAAACCACCGCATCCACTTCGGCAGGCGACAGCTCTTTGCCGAAAGCAGGCATATTGCCTCCGCCCTGAATGACCTGGCGGACTAACTCCGGCCGCGTGAGGCGCTGGCCCACGGTATCGAGCGCGGGACCGCGCTTGCCGCCGACACCGCCGAGCGAATGGCAATTCCGGCACTGCTTGTTCTCGAACACCGCGGCGCCGCGCATTTCGAGCGGCGTCCGGCCGACTAAGTACTTGGCCGGAGTCGGGTTGGAACTCCAGGCTTCCATGTGAGGCGACCAGGGCGTGGTCGCGCCCTCATAGGTCAGAATGCCGAAAACCATGACGCAAAAGATGACGACCAGCACGGCAATGGGCCTGCGCCGGACGTGCTTTTCACCGGAGCCGGACCAGAACGGCAGCAGCACCATCACGACAAAGATAATCAGCGGCGCGCCGAACATCACGAAGGTTTCCATCCAGTCGGGCAGTAGAGCCAGTCCGGCAAAGATCCAGAGGAAGTAAAAATCGGGCTTGGGGGCGGCCTGGATCACGGTGGGATCGGGTGGGCCGACGGGGCCACTCGGGCCGAAAATCAGCGCGCAGCCGAGGATTCCGATAATCACGATAGCGGCGAAGATCAGGTCCTTGCCGATAGCGTAGGGAACGAAAGGCACGCCTTCCTTGCGCAGGATATCGGCATAGTGGGCATCGTAAGTCGCTTTGTGCACGGGCTGCCCGACCTTAGGAACTTCGTTAATGCCCTTGTTCAACACCAGGCGCAAATGCATGGCGATGATGGCGATCAACAGTCCGGGCAAGATGAAGACGTGTAAGGTGAAAAATCGCGAGAGCGTTTCTCCGGCTATAATCGGTCCGGCGAGCAGCAAATGAACCAAGCCGCCGCCGATCCCCGGCACGCGTCCCATGATTTCCACTCCGATTCCGAGCCCCCAGTAGGCGTTCTGATCGAAGCGCATCACTTCACCGGTAAACGACAAACC
>JBOGMI010000150.1:0-2197 GCA_050746645.1 Bryobacteraceae bacterium
CTCAAGGCATTCGAGCTTCTTGGAGAATCCGAGGCTCAGCCGCGTAAATCGCTTCATAAACGTGCGGACGGTCAAATTGCTCCTCTCGACATGGCTCGTGCATATCGACCGTTCGCGACCCGCGCCGGGTCAATACCGAAGTGCCAATGCCTGCGATTTGAGCAGCCGAATAAAGGCAGATCAATCCTGACCGTTTTTATTCAACGGCCCGCTTGCGGGCTAAGATGAGTCGGCGAAGGCGGTGTTGCATGAAGCAGCGTAGCGTGATTCAAGTTCCGCCAGCAAGAGCGGGCGTGCTTTTTCGGAACGGGCGCGGCGCATGACTTTGCGACGAACGATAGCTCGATGCTGTGAAGCGGGCGGCTCGGCGTGCAGGTACGGCAGGAGTTCGTTTGAAGTCAGCCGGTCGGGATGGTGCAGATGGAGATCCAGGGCATGCACCAGGGTCGGGCCTTCTTGCACAATCCGGACGCCAGCATGTTTGTGTCCGTGAATGCGACGTTCGTGTCCCTTGGGCTGACGAAACCAGCGTTCCAAGTCGAGATTGTCGCGCGGCTGGTCCGCGTCGTCACCGCCCGCGAACAACCCCCGATGAAAGCTGGCCATGACCTTGCCCATGCGCTGCTCGACCGGATCATCGCTGAAACGTAGTCGATCACGCAATCTTTCAAATTGCTGCTCGCGCAGGACACAGGGAGCGAGCGTCGGCTCCAGCGCGGCCTGAATGAACCGCACGGTCTCGACGTAACCTTCGATCGTGGGCAGCTCGTCCTTGACCTCGTTCAGTCCGCGCTCGATGCAGCCAGCCAAACGCCGCAGTTGGTTTTCAGCGCGCCCCCCTTTTTTCGCCTGAAGGTTTCGCTTCAGAGATTGCTGCACTTCCTGCAAAGCCGACGCCATTCGTAGACCGGGCGGGTGCAGCGGCCCTCCTTGGTCGTCGTTGAGAATCCCCTTGATGGCCGTGCAGTAGTCCAGCACGATGGCACTTGCCTTCGTAGCAGGCGGTTGGTCGGCCACGACCGCCTCCGCGGGAATGGCCGGGGTGACTTCCGCCAGGGTGACTTCCACGGGATTGGCCGTTGTCGCCGCGAGGCCATCGGCCAAAGCCTCGCGTTCGATCGCCCGCAATCCGCGTACTTTACTGCGCATCTGCACCTTGGCGCGACTGTCCAGTTCCAAGACGGGCTTGGCCACATCGCGCAGAAAATGATTCTGGCAGTAGTGGTGGGGCACACCGGGGAATTCCGCGGCAATGCCCGTCAGAAACGCATCCTGTTTGTCGGAAACCCAGGCCGCCACTGGCTTGCCCAACCGCTCTGCCCAGACACGCGCTTGGGCAATCAACCGCCGGACCTCGTCTGCCGAACTGGAGACCAGCGCCTCAGCGAACCAGACTCGTTTCAGCGACAGCTCCCGCACAACGTACAACGTCTCGTGACCTTTCTCCGGCTGCAATCCGTCGATGGTTAAACGCAACGGATCGACCGCCGCATAATCCGCCGCCAGCACTTGGGGATCTTGCTGGCGCGCGGCCAACATTCGTTGGTAGTTCCGCGCGGCGTCTTCGATGGCGTCCTCGGACAACCCAATCTGGTGTGTGTCCCGAAGTTCCGCTCGAATCTGCGGCACGGACCAGTGGCGGGCAAACCGACGATGGCCGATCCAGCAAAACAAATCCCAGCCGATGATCGACTGCGGCAACGCGATGGCTGCCTCCGCCTCCGGGCTTACCGTGCGCCGGCGCCCAGCACAGAGCCCGTCTGGGCAACGGACCAATCGGTTGATCAGTAGCCGTGGTCCCTCCAGCGTGTAGATCGGGTGCCTTCGATGATCACAGACGTGCATCTTGCGCCCACACACGGAGCAGGCGCGATCCACGACGTTCAATTCCAGGCGAATGAGCGGTTCCGATGGCCAGACGTGAGAGGATGTGAATCTTTCACGTTTTGATGAGTTCGAGCATGCTTCGTTGAAAAACGACCTCCTAGAATCGCTCAGGATCGACGATCGATGCCTTGTTTGACCAAAAGCTCATCCCAGAAATCGGCCAAATTGAAAGATTCACAGCCTCAGAGGCGTGCCGGCGATGCGCCGCGAAACTCCAGGGTGAGGACGCCAAGCCATTGCGCCGCCAAGTCTGGGAACTGCCGGTCATCAAGCCCGAAATCACGGAATACCAACAGCATCGCCTCGATTG
>JBOGMI010000151.1:0-1073 GCA_050746645.1 Bryobacteraceae bacterium
GAGCGCCTGCAGCACTTCGCGCGCGCTTTGATACCGCTTCTCCGGATCGCGTTCGAGACAGCGCAGGATGGTTTGCGCCAGAGAATCGCTCAGCGCCGGATTCGCCAGCTTCGGATTTTTCGGCGGCTCGGTCACGCGCCGCATCATGGTCTGAAACACCGATTCGGTCGCGAACGCGGGCGCGCCGGTTGCCATCTCGTAGAGAATCAGGCCGAGCGAGTAGATATCGGTGCGCTGGTCTATCGGTTTGCCTTCCACTTGCTCGGGAGACATATAGCGTGGGGTCCCGGCAAGCTGCATGGTTTGGGTTTCCGGCAGAGCGGCCGCGGTTTGCGCCAGCCCGAAATCGCCGATGCAGGCGTTGCCGCTTGCATCGACCAAAATATTTTCCGGCTTCAGATCGCGATGTACTACGCCCTCGGCATGCGCCGCGTCCAGCCCTTCGCAAAGCTGCCGGCCCAGAGCGAAAATACGCTCTTCCGGCAATGGGCCGCACTCGCCAATCAAGCGGCTCAGATCCTGGCCCTCCATCCAAGCCATCGAGATAAACCGCAGCCCATTGGCTTCGCCCAGGTCGTGGATGCGCAGAACATTGCGCTGCGAAATGCGGCTGGCAAGCAGAATCTCCTGCTTGAGCCGCTCCAGCGATCGCGGATCGGCGGTCAGCTCCGGCCGGATGATCTTCAAAGCCACCGTGCGGTTCAGCTCCAGGTCGGTCGCACGGTAAACCACGCCCATGCCGCCTTCCCCGGCTTTGGCCTGGATGCGATAGCGCGAGCCGAGCAGGGCGCCGGGCGCGAATCCTTCCGCCGAAGCAAATCTGCGCCGGGCGGGCTCGGCGTTCGGATGCTCCAGGTCGTAAGCGATCTCGGCCGCACTCTGATAGCGCTCGGAGGGATCCGGCTCCAGGCAGCGCATCGTGATCCGCGCCAGCCAGCCGGGGATGGAAGGATCGATCGATTGAACCGGTTCGGCGCGCTCTTGTGTGCGCCGGAACAGTGTGCTCACCATGCTTTCGGCTGCAAACGGCAGCACTCCGGTGAGCAGCTCGTACAGGATCAGCCCCAGCGAGA
>JBOGMI010000152.1:0-6695 GCA_050746645.1 Bryobacteraceae bacterium
CGATTATAACCGGAAATGGGCCCCGTGAGTGTTAACATTTTGAAATGCAAGCGGCCGCGTTTGTGCTGGCCGGGGGGCGGAGTTCGCGGATGGGCCGCGATAAAGCGCTGCTCGGATGCGGCTCACGTCCGCTGATCGAAGAAGTAGCCGCGACTCTGTCGGCGGCGGCTGGAAGCGTGGCGCTGGTCGGCGCCCCGGAGCGATATGGAGCGCTCGGCTTTGATTGCCTGCCGGATTTGAGGCCCGGTTGCGGGCCGCTGGGCGGTATTGAGGCGGCGCTGGCCGCCGGCCGCGGCGAATACAACGCGATCGCCGCTTGCGATATGCCGAACCTTCGCGAACTTTGGATACGCGATTTGCTTAAGAAATCGAACGAAACCGGCGCGCTCTGCACCGCGGCTTGCGATGTTACCGGCAAGATGCATCCGCTCTGCGCCGTGTACCGCTCCGGCTCGCTGGCTGCCGTTCGCGCTCTGTTGGACGCCGGGGATTTCCGCTTGAGCTCGCTTTTCCAGGAGTTGCATGCCATTACTATCGACATCGGCGAAAAAGTGTGGAACCTTAATACTGTTGCCGATTGGGAGGCTTGGTTGCAGCGATGACGCCCGATCCGTTTCCGCACTACATCGAATTCCGCCACGTCAGCAAGGCTTTCGACCGTCCGATCCTGAAGGACATCAGTTTCTATGTCGATTCCGGGCAGACGCTGGCGGTGATCGGGCGCAGCGGCGTCGGCAAATCCGTCACGCTGAGCCACATCATGGGCTTTCTGAAGCCGGACGCGGGCCAGGTGATTGTGGCGCATACCGACATCACCCACTTCTCCGAAGCCGAACTGAAGCGCATCCGCAGGCGCGTGACCATGGTGTTTCAGTCGGGCGCGCTGTTCGATTCGCTCACGGTGGGCGAGAACATTCTGTTCTCGCTCGAGCTTCGGGAAGACTACAACGAAGAGAACAAAGAAGAGATCGTGGACGGCCTGCTGAAGACCGTCGATTTGCTGGATATGAAAAGCGCCTATCCGGCGGACCTGGCGACCGGATATAAGCGCGCAGTGGCCATTGCGCGCGCGCTGGCGGCGCAGCCCGAGTGCATCCTTTACGACGAGCCGACCACCATGGTCGACCCCATCATGGCGGACGATTTAAGCAATCTGATGCTGCGCCTGAAGCAGCGGCTCGGGCTGACTTCGATCGTGGTCACGCACGATCTGGACCTGATGCGCAAGGTTGCCGATTCGGTGATGTTTCTCTACCGCGGCGAAGCCATTTATTTTGGTCCGGTATCGGAGATGGAAAAATGCCGGCACCCGCACGTGCAACAATTTCTCGCCATGGATATGGTCGAAATCGGTGGGAAGATCGAGGAGACATAACAATGAGTTCGAACGAGTCGGTAGCAGTCGCGATTATTCTGTTTCTCATTTTCATTTGGATACTCAAATGCCTGAACGTCATTCGCGAGTACGACCGCGCGGTGGTGTTTCGGCTGGGCCGCGTACGGAAGCAGGCAAAAGGTCCGGGCGTCGTGCTCATTCTTTGGCCCATCGACAATATTGTGAAGGTGTCCCTGCGCATAGTCACCTGGGAGATTCCGCCTCAGGACGTCATCACGCGCGACAACGTTTCGATGAAGGTGAATGCGGTGGTCTATTTCCGCGTCATGAACGCGATTCAGGCGGTAGTCGAAGTGGAGAGCTTCCGCTTTGCCGTAGAGCAGGCGGCGCAAACCGGGCTTCGTTCCGTGCTCGGCGAAGTGGATCTGGACGACTTGCTCTCGCAGCGGGAAACGCTGAATAAGAAGCTGCAAGTTATCCTCGACGAGCACACCGAGCCTTGGGGCATTAAGGTCACGGCCGTCAGCATGAAACAGGTGGACCTGCCGCAGGAGATGCAGCGCGCGATTGCGGCGCAGGCCGAAGCCGAGCGCATGCGCAGAGCGAAAATCATCGCGGCGGAAGGCGAATTTCAGGCTTCGACTAAACTGTCCGAGGCGGCCGCGGTGCTGAACCGCGAACCGACCGCACTGACGCTGCGCTACTTGCAGACGCTGGTAGAGATTGGGTCGGACCAAAACACCACGGTGGTGTTCCCGCTGCCGATTGACTTATTCGGCGGATTGGCCGCGAAGTTTAAGGATAAGGGCGAATAACGCGCGGTGAAATGCCTTATCCCTCACCGCCCACGGCCAGCGTCTGGCGGCGGATCGCATCCAGCATGCCGTTGATGAACGCCAGCGACTCGTCGGAAGAGAACTGCCGCGCCAGTTCGAGCGCTTCGTCGATCACCACCGCCGCCGGAACCGCCTGCTGGTCCAGCTCGTAAATCGCCAGACGCAAAATGTTGCGGTCCACGGCAGGCATGCGCGCCAGACGCCAGTGCTCGGATTTGGCCTGGATGCGTCTGTCAATTGCTGCCGCATTCTCCGCCGCACCGCGCGCGAGCTGCTCCATGAAAGCATCGGGCTCAGGCGCTTTCTCGCTCTCTTCCGAGTAAAGCGTCTCATAAAAATGGGCGATCGCCCGCTCCACAGAATCGCCACGCATGTCCCATTCGAACAGGATCTGCAGCGCGCGCTTTCTCGACCGGTGACGAGCTGCCATTTCAGCGCTGTTCCTTAATTTGTCTCAGCAGATTCGCCAGCTCCACGGCGGCATCGGCGGCTTCGCAGCCTTTGTTGCCGCTCTTGCCTCCGGCCCGGTCCATCGCCTGCTGTAAGTCGTCGGTGGTGAGCACACCGAAAGAAATGGGCACGCCGGTTTCGAGGGCAACCTGGCGCAGCCCTTGCGCGGCCGCATCCGCTACGTACTCGAAATGAGGCGTGTCGCCGCGCACCACAGCCCCCAGCGCGATAATCGCATCGCACAGCGGCGCCAGTGCTTTTGCGGCCAGCGGCAATTCCCAGGCTCCGGGCACTTTCACCAAACGGATGCTTTCCGCCGCGCAGCCTCGTTTTTCGAGCGTCGCGAGCGCACCTTTCGCAAGCTGCTCGGTAATGAATTCATTGAACCGGCTGACGACAACTCCGATGCGCAGATCGCACGCATCGAGCGGGCCCTGAAAAGTTCGATGACTCATGAGAACAGAACCGCGCGCCAGAACGGAGCCGCGCGCGACCAAGCGGCTTGCCCGCTATGGGATAATTTGTTTTTACCCCTCAGTCTACCGCACCCATGGATCCCCGCTTTATCCGCAATTTCTCTATCATTGCGCACATCGACCATGGCAAATCGACGCTCGCCGACCGGCTTTTGGAGTACACCGGAGCGGTTTCCCAGCGCGAAATGATGGCCCAGGTGCTCGACACCATGGACCTCGAACGCGAGCGCGGCATCACCATCAAGGCGCATGCCGTGCGGCTGAACTACAAGGCCGATGACGGCAACGTTTACGAGCTGAACCTGATCGACACGCCCGGCCATGTGGATTTTACTTACGAGGTCTCGCGCAGCCTGCAGGCTTGCGAAGGAACGCTGCTGGTGGTGGACGCTTCGCAGGGCGTGGAAGCGCAAACGCTGGCTAACACCTATCTGGCGCTGAGCCACGATCTGGAAATTATTCCGGTCATCAATAAAATCGATCTGCCCTCGGCCGAGCCGGAACGCATCCGCGAGCAGATCGAGCAGGTGATCGGCCTCGATGCCAGCGATGCGATTCTGGCCAGCGCGAAAAACGGCATCGGCATTAAAGAGATTCTCGAAGCCGTGGTGCGTCGGGTTCCCGCGCCCAAAGGCGATCCCGGCGCCCCGCTGCGCGCGCTGATTTTCGATTCCTGGTTCGATCCTTATCGCGGCGTGACCATCCTGGCGCGCGTGGTGGACGGCTCGATTCGCCTGGGCGAGAAGATCCAGCTTTGGTCCAACGGCAAGACCTACGACGTGGAAGGAATCGGCTTTCAATCGCCGAAACCCGTGCCTTGCGACGAACTGACCGCGGGCGAGGCCGGTTTCCTCTTCGCCAACATCAAGACCGTCTCCGATGCACAAGTGGGCGACACTGTCCTGAGCGCCGCAGATCCCGCGAGCGAGCCGCTGCCCGGCTTTCACGCCATCCAACCGATGGTCTTCGCCGGCTTATATCCGGTGGAATCGCACGAGCACGGGCAATTGCGCGACGCGCTCGAAAAGCTGCGCTTGAATGACAGCGCCTTCAGCTTCGAACCGGAAAGTTCGACCGCGCTGGGCTTCGGATTCCGCTGCGGATTCCTGGGCCTGCTCCATTTAGATATTGTTCAGGAACGGCTCGAACGCGAATTTCAGATCGACCTGATTACCACCGCGCCGGGCGTGCGCTACCGCGTAACTTTGACCAACGGCGAGATCGCCGAAGTCAATAATCCGCAAAAATTCCCCGAGCCTTCCTCCATCCAGCAAACCGAGGAGCCGATCATCGACGCCACAGTCATCACGCGCGAGGAATACATCGGCGAGATTCTGAAGCTGCTCGAAGAAAAGCGCGGCGTTCAGAAGAAATTCGAATATATCGGAACCGGGCGCGTGCTGCTGCTTTACGAACTTCCGCTCAACGAAGTCGTGCTCGACTTTTACGACCGTTTGAAATCGGCCTCGCGCGGCTATGCTTCGCTCGATTATCAGTTTTCGGGCTACCGCGCTTCGCCTATGGTGAAGCTGGACGTGTTGGTCGCCGGCGAGCCGGTGGACGCGCTCTCGATGATCGTCCATAGCGATCACGCCTATGAGCGCGGCAAAGCGCTGATTGAGCGGCTGAGAAAACTGATCCCGCGGCAAATGTTCGAGGTGGCGCTGCAAGCTGCGATCGGCAACAAGATCATCGCGCGAGAGACCATTTCGGCGATGCGCAAAAACGTTCTCGCCAAGTGCTACGGCGGGGACATCACGCGCAAGCGCAAGCTGCTCGAAAAGCAAAAAGAGGGTAAACGCCGCATGAAGCGCGTCGGCCGCGTGGATATCCCGCAGGAAGCGTTCCTGGCGGTGCTGAAGGTCTAAAGTATGCCGGCTATCGAAGATTTCATTCATCGGAACGAATCCCGTTTGCTCGACGAGTTGTTCCAATTCCTGCGCATTCCGAGCATCAGCACGCTTCCCGAGCACGATAGCGACGTTGCGCGTGCCGCCGAATTCGTAGCCGCCAGCCTTAAACGTGCCGGGATGGAGAACGTCGAAACGATCCGCACCGACAAGCATCCGCTGGTATACGCCGACTGGCTGCATGCTCCCGGTAAGCCTACAGTGCTGTGCTACGGCCATTACGACGTGCAGCCGCCCGACCCGCTTGATCTGTGGCAGTCGCCGCCATTTGAGCCTTCGCTGCGCAACGGCAACATTTATGCCCGCGGCTCCGCAGACGACAAAGGCCAAATGTACATGCACGTCAAAGCGGCGGAGGCCTTGTCGGTGGTGCATGGCGGCAAGCTGCCTGTCAACTTGAAGTTTCTGATCGAAGGCGAGGAAGAAGTTGGCGGCGAGTCGATTGCAAAATTCGTTACTGAGAATAAAGAGAGACTGAAAGCCGATGTCGCGCTCGTCTCGGACACGGAACTGTTCGCCGACGGCATTCCGACCCTCTGCATCGGGCTGCGCGGACTGACGTATCTGGAGATTGAAGCGACCGGACCGGCGCGAGATCTGCACTCGGGCGTGTATGGCGGTGCGGCGCCAAACGCGGTGTATGGTCTGATCGAACTGCTCGCCAAAGCGAAAGACGCGAACGGGCGCATTCTCATCCCCGGCATCTACGATGGCGTTGCTCCGCCCGATCCGCAGGAACGGGAGAGTTGGGCGCGTCTTCCCTTCTCGGAGAAAGCCTTCCTGGAGCACGAAGTGGGATCGGCGGCGTTGACTGGAGAACCGGACCAGTCGGTGCTCGCGCGCGTCTGGGCGCGGCCCACGTTTGAAGTGCATGGCATCGCCGGCGGTTTTACCGCGGCGGGCGCGAAGACTGTCATTCCGGCGAAGGCGACCGCAAAGGTGAGCATGCGTCTGGTTCCGAACCAAAATCCGGAGCGCGTGCTGAATCAAGTGAAGAACTGGATCGAGGCCAACACGCCCAAAGGCATTCAAACACAGATGCGCGTGCTAAGCGCGGGGCCAGCGATTTCAGTGAATCCGGATCATCCGGCAATCCGCGTAGCCGCGCAAGTGTTCAGCGAAACGCTCGGCAGACCAACGGTCTTCATCCGCAGCGGCGGCTCCATTCCGATCGTGGGCGATTTCGCCACCCATCTCGGCATCCCGACTGTGCTCATGGGCTTCGGCTTGCCCGATGACGGGCTGCACTCCCCCAACGAAAAATACCGCCTGGACAATTACTATCAGGGCATTGCCACTATCGCGGGGTTTTTCGAAGCGTACGGAGCCGCTTAAGAACCTGCTATATCTCCGGCCAGATTTCCGCTAAATCCAGCACAAAGCCTGCGACCGGGCCGGCGCCTTCGATCGTTGCGGGAGCGTGGAGCGTCTCGACCGCTAAGCTGGGACGATAAATTTCGACGATTTGCGTTTCGGGATCGATCAGCCAGCCAAGCTGTGCGCCTTGTTCGATCCACTCGTGCATTTTCGCTCTCAATTCGCGAAGGGAATCGCTCGGCGAGCGGAGTTCGATCACGAAGTCCGGACAGAGCGGAGGGAAGCCGCGCTTTTCTTCGCGAGACAAGCCTGCGAGCCTGTCTTTAGCTGTCCAGGAGGCATCCGGAGAGCGTTTGGCGCCATTCGGAAG
>JBOGMI010000153.1:0-28121 GCA_050746645.1 Bryobacteraceae bacterium
CACGTACCATCACGTGATGGACGCCATTGCCAAGGGGCAATCCCTGGGTTCGATCTTCCAGGCTATACAATCCAGCGACGAGGGCAAGCGTGCCCTTGCCGCCGAGCGAAAGCTGCTGGGCATATGAACCCGAAGTGCGCCAGGGCGAGAGCCGCCAAGCCACCGGCGGTGAAGCCCACCGCAGACGGACCACTAAACACGGCGAAGGCACCCAGCTTCAGCTTCAGCCGCTTCTTCCTGGTGGTGGTAGTCGTCCTGGTCGTCATTGCGGCCCTGCTTCCCTAGCGTAGGCAGTCCCCTTGTGCCCCTGTTGGATATCCTCATCCCGGCTCTTGCAACGTTGCTGGCCGGTGCGTTGGGAGCCTGGGCGATCCACTCCCAACGCGAGGCTAGGGTCACATCGGGTAATGCCCTTGACGGCATCGTCCACGTGCAGGACCGGGTCAGCGCCCTGGTGGCCATCTTGAGTGACGTGCAGCATGCCGAGGAGCGCTGTCAGGTTCGCTTGGCCCTTCTGTTGGAACGTGTGAAGAATTTGGAGGAGAGCCGTGCGTAGGCCGCACTCGACACCCGCTCCGCTCACTCCGAAGCTCCGGGTAACCTCTGCCCGCAGTGCTGTCCTGCTGTGCCTGGTGGGGATCGTGATCGCCCTGGCCCTGGCGGCTCAGGCCTGGGTGGCCGTACGCTCCGACCGGCACATCTCTAATCTTACCACCGTGGCGCGGGCTCAGGCCAAGGTGATCCTTTCCCTATCCGCCACGGTAGACTCCGAACAGGCCGCCATCGTCCGCACGGATAAGGTGGTGGCCGCCTTTGCCGCCCACTTCCTTCCGAGTGCCATCCAAGGCGCACCGACATCGCGTGCTGCTTACCACGTAACACCCCCGGTGCAGCACGTAACACCCCCGGTGCAGCACGTAACACCCCCCGTGCAGCACGTAGCGCCGGTGCAGCACGTAGCGCCCGTGCAGCACGTAGCCCCCGTGCAGCACGTAGCGCCGGTGCAGCACGTAGCCCCCGTGCAGCACGTAGCGCCGGTGCAGCGCGCTACATCGGTAACGGCACCGCCGTCTATGGGGCCCCCCATTGTGACCCCGGCGCTGCACGGCCCGATGCAGACTCTGAGCCAGGCTCTGAACCTACTGTAGGGGAAGTCCACCCGGCCGACTAGTGTTATCTATGGTATGGATACCAGACCCGGCGCAGAGGCTCGCATGCTTCGTGAGTTCCACCTACAACGAGAGACCGCGATACACACCCGCATGGCGGCCGAAGCGACTGAAGCTCTCCTGGCCCGTAATCAAGGTCTCTGCGCCTGGTGTGCTACCCCAGTGGTGAAGGCGGCCGGTGCCTGGCACCACAGCCACTCCCTGGCCGCCCGCTCCGGTTGTGTGATCCCCCTCTGCCTGGACGGCTATGATGATGACGACGAAGACGACGGGGACGAGGACCGGGGCCCCGATGATGACTACTGGGAGGATGCGTGATGGCACTACCGTTGCGGGCCAGGGTCGTCATGAGCCAGGTGGGCTGGTACCTCTGGGATGCCCAGACCCCGCGCCTGGTGGACATGGAGGCCGCTGCTGTCTCTGGGGTGGACCTGGCATGCTATTCCCATGCGCTTCCGATCTACATCATTGACCGGGCGGTGGAGAGCTCATGACCGTTGACCCACCCAGACCACACAGACGTTATGCCGTGGCGACCATGACCCAGATCGGATGGTGCCACTGGGACGTTTACGGCGATCCCCACCTCGCCGACCTGGACGCCGACCCAGACCCAGCGCTGATCCCAGCCTACATCATCGACCGGGCGGTGGAGGCCCTGTGACCCGCTGCAGGACACATACCGCCCGCAACCTGCACTCACGTTACGGCATGTCCACTTCCGACTACGACACCCTTCTGGCCCGCCAGCAGGGTGCATGCGCCGGCTGTGGCCGGCTACACCACCCCGACAACGTCCTACACGTAGACCACGACCACACCAGCGAAACCGTACGGGGCCTGCTCTGTAACTCCTGCAACTCTGTCCTGGGCTTTGCGCATGATGATCCGACAATCCTGTACGCCTTGGTGGCCTACCTGGTGCATCCCCCGGCGTCGGCCTGATGGGTACGCCTAGCCCCCTGGGGGCCAGCCTCCTGGCAGCCATCGGGGGGATGGATGCGCAGGTGCGGAGCGCCGCCCGAGCCACCCGAGCCACCCGCCCCGCTGGCGTGCCCTCATCCGATAACCCCCGCGCTGCCAGCGCACCGTATCCCTCCAAGCGCTGGAGCTCGAATCCCCTGCCCCCCCTGGCCGATCGCCGCCGAGCCCGCCGAGAGTACCTGGCAGCGCATGATGCAAGCGCCGATTCCGACCCCTGAAAGGGATGACTGTGACCATGACACTTGATCATGCCGACTACGAAGCGCCTGACGTCCCCCTCGGGGGAGGGCCCGTCAGGGCCTATCTCTCCGGCCCTATCGATGACGATCGGGGGTGCTTCATGATGGACGTCGCCACCGATGCTCTGGCCGAGGCGGGCTTCTTGGTAACCTCTCCGCTCAATATCCGTCGGGCCATCGCC
The DNA here is from genome assembly GCA_050746645.1 of Bryobacteraceae bacterium. Lineage (GTDB taxonomy): Bacteria > Acidobacteriota > Terriglobia > Bryobacterales > Bryobacteraceae > Bog-105. The sequence continues at coordinate 2,575 of JBOGMI010000153.1, forward strand.
GCATCCGAGCACTTCGACCCGGTGGACATTGCGGCAGTCTACGACGATGGAATGATCCGAGAGTCGATCGGCCGGGACGTACGTTTCCTGCTGAACTGTGACGCCATCGTCATGCTTGTCGGCTGGGCCACCGACACAAGCTCCTGCTGGGAGTACTCCCATGCCGTTGGAGCCGGCTTGGATGAGCTGTACTGGTCCCCGGCCGCCGGCCTGGTCCCCCTGGACGATGCACCGGCGGAGATTGTATGAAGGTCGTCATGGTATGTGGGATGGCCCTGGTGCGCTCTCCTATGGCAGCGGCCATCTGGAAGCACCACAACCCCAGCGACGATGTGGTGGCCCTGGCCACGATGGCCTACCACGTGGGGCGCTTGCCCAACCACCGGGTGGCCGCGGCCCTGCATGCCAGCGGCTATAGCCCCCTGGCCGACCACCGCTCGGTCCAGCTACGGGGTACCGACCTGTGGGATGCCGACCGGGTCCTCTGCATGGACGTCTTCAACCTCACCGACGTGGCTCGCTTCGATCGACCCGGCCATGACGACGGCGCTAAGGTGTCCCTGCTGGGGGTCACGAGCATCGTTGACCCGACAGGCCCTTACGGTGATCGGAACTTCACCCGGCTCCTACACGAGTGCGAGGATGCCATCCTCGCATGGTCCAAAGCGATACTCGCCGATGGTCCTTAGTTCATAGGGGGGGGTGCACCCGCCCATCTGTCTGGGGATGTTATGCTGATCTCAACAACCCCGACAGATAGGAACCCCCATGACCCGACCGACCCGACCAGCGCTGCCGGCCCCTCCCACCCTGGACACCTTCGGTGCCCTACTCCGTGCATGGGTGGATCACCGCTCCCGGATGGGAGCATCGCCCACCACACTGCGCAGCGATGCCAGACGCATCGCTGCCCTGCCCACATACCTCACGTCCCAGGCTCCTGATGCCGTGAGCGTTCGGGACCTGGACTTCTTCTATGCAGCCGAGATTGACCGTGGCTGTTCCGCCGTGACCGTGCGTCGCACGCATGCCATGCTTAGCGCAGCCTTCGCCCAGGGACGGCGCTGGGGCATCTGCGCCACCATCCCAACCGCCCTTGCCAGCGTGCCCCGCAAGCCCTACACGCCGCCGCTGGCGCCGAGCGTCACCCAGGTACGGCATCTCATAGCCGTGGCTGGGGGCATCAACGGGGACCTGGCAGACGCCATAGCCCTGCTGGCTGCCACCGGCATGCGCCGTGGCGAGCTGTGCGGCCTGCGCTGGGAAGACTGGAACGCCTCTCAGCGAAGCCTGCGCATCGCGGTCTCGGTGTGGCAGGACGGCGCAGCCCGCGGTGTCAAGGCCCCGAAGTCCGGCCGTGGACGAACCATCCTCCTGGACGAATGCTCCAACGCCATCCTGGTCGCACGCCGGGACGCCGGGCTGGCATCACCGATGCCCCTCATGCCGGACACCCTGACCGCCGGCTTCGCCAAGGTGGCACGTGCCGCCGGGGTTAGCGGCTTCCACCTGCACTGCCTGCGCCACTTCGCAGCGACGACCCTGATCGGCGCAGGCCTGGACGTACGTAGCGTGGCTGACCGTCTCGGTCATGCCGACCCGGCCATGACGCTGCGGGTCTACGCCGCAGCACTTCCCGAACGTCGCAGCGCAGCTGCCGACATCATGGGCAGTGCTCTGGGGGTGGCGTCATGATGGACAAAGCGTTCTACGTGGGTATCGGAGACATAGCCTTGGTGCTGATAGCCCTGGCAGTCGTAGCGTTCATATGGATGTTGATCCACCTGGTGCTAAGCAATCTCGCAGACCGGATCGCGCTCCATCGGGAAGCTCGTAGGGCCCGTCGGAAGGCTCGCAAAGCCCAACGTCGTGACCAGGGACTTCTCTGACACACCCTGTTGGATTTTGGCCCCCAAACGGCCACACAAACCCCCTGGTCACAGGGTTGCTCCTTGTTCCAAAACCCCCCTTTTACGGCCTAAAATCTCCGGATGGTACATCTACTGCCCCCCGGATTTTCAGGCCCTAAAAAGGGGGGTTTGGAACAAGGACTTGAGCGCTAGACTGCCGGCCATGACTACGTGTCGAGACTGCCACCGTTGCTGGACGAAGCTGCCCGAGGCCCACTGTGCTAGGTGTCATCGCCACTTCGCCACGCTGGGTGCCTTCGATGCGCACTGGGTGCGCGACGCTGGCCTGTACGTGGACGATGCTGACGTGTGGCATCTCAGCGCTTCGGCCGCCGAGGGGCTGCGCAGGACAGACCGTAAGGCCGATCGTGCCGCCCTGGCGTTGGGAGCAGCGCGGGCCCCAGCGCCCCGCTAGACTGGCGACATGCGGGGTGGAGCAGTCTGGTCAGCTCGTCGGGCCCATAACCCGAAGGTCGTGGGTTCGAATCCCACCTCCGCTACTACGGTGCCTGTGAGACCATGTTGACTGGCTGGCCGGCAGCGTTCCAGGTCTGTACCCTCTTGGCGTAGTTCGCCGCGGAATGCGCTAGCGTCAGCTTAGACTTGGCCTGCAGGGGTGCTGAGATGCCGGCCTGTGCCTTCACCTCTCCGGCATTCGCCAAGCCCAACCCTAGGTTCGACAACAGGTTCCCGGCCCATCCCACGTTGTCGGGGTTGGCCAGAGGTGTTGGAGAGGTTGCCTTGATAATCGGTTGCCCGTTGGCATAGGTGGCATAGGGCCGGTTCGTGCCACCCAACAGGGATCGGATCAAGCCAAGCTGGGGGATGGCGGTCTTCAGCTGTTGGGCGAGGGGCGGTGGCGCCGGGCGGCCGAAGACTTGACGGTACCCCGGTGGTTCGTAGTAGTTCTTTCCTGAGGAGGGGTTGATGGCCAACAGGTCCCCGATGGCCGCCTTCACCACAGGGTTGGCGGTCTTGCCCAAGCCCAAGAACGCACCGCCGAAGGAGCTGCCCACCTCGGAGAACGGCAGCAGGAAGCCGGGGCTGAACAGGTACTTGCCCACCACCGTGTCGCCCTGGTAGAAAGGCGGCAACCATGGCGGAGTGACGGCGCCCCCCAGCTGGCCCATGTAGGCGAACCACCCGGTGGCGGCGGGATGGTCTAGGGCCATGTGCATGACGATGCGGGTGATCTCCTTGTGCCATGCGTAGAACGGAACGAAGGGACGCACGATGTTCTTCTCGACCCCGGTCAGCTCATCGAAGGCACCCAGGGCTCGCAGGGATGCCACAACAGCCGCATCCTCGTTACCGCCGGTGCGTTCCAGCTCCCGCATGTAGTACGCAGCGCGGGACAGGTTGTCCCAAAAGTGGGCGAAGCGCATGTTGTGCTCACCCACCATGTTCACCAGATGGGCCCCCTTACGAAGCACGCCTCCGACCTTGCGTATGCCGAGACGTACCTCAGGGGTAACGGCACGACCCATCGTCTCTGCCAGCATGGCTCGGTCTGTGGGGTTCGCCTTCTGCAACCGAGCGGGCATGAACTCGAAGTTACGCTCGGCATGATCCAACGGGGATGATGCCCGCCAGCGCTGGTAGGCCGCCAACATGGAGCCGGCAACGTCGGTTGGCCCGTGACCACCGATTAGGTGCAGGAAGGTATGGCCGAAGACTCGACCCACGGCCAGGGATGGCGAGAACTCTAGGCGTATGTAGTAGTAGGGGATGTTCGTGACACGTCCGATAGCCGCTGCCAGGCCAGGCAGTTCCCTGGCCGAATGCAGACGGGCAAACTCATTGAACACCGAGGTAGGGATGAAGGCGCTCGAGCCGGCATCGGACGGCAGGTTGTCGATGAAGGCCGCTATCTCGGCAGCTGTCGACTCCTTCGACAGCACCGTAGCCACACGGCTCGTGTTGAAGAAGGCTCGTGGGGCGAAGTAGGTATAGCCGGCACGCATGGCATCCTCGGCGCTACGGGCATCTGCTAGGGCACCCTGGCCCAGCTGCAGGCCTACCTTCTCGTTGATCTTGGCGACCTGGGACAGCTCACCTTCACGAACGGCGGCCTGGTCGAGGTGGCGTAGTAGGGTCCTACCGTTCGCAGCGTAGGTCAGAGAGCCCGAGCGTATCTTCTCTGCATCCAGCTTCGTGATGGCTGGCTGCCCGGTAAGACCCCTGCGGCCTTTGCGCTCCATCGCCTCAAGGGCCCCATGCGGCATGTAGCGAATATCTGCACCGATATGGATACCAGCGGCCTCAGCCTCACGCACCGTGGCTGGCACGTCTTCCAGCGCGGCACGCAGCATGTCGGCGGCTTCAGGTGCACCACGGGAGATGAGGTAGTTCACATGATCCGCAAGGGCGGTAATCAGGGCCTGCTGAGGACGCCAGGCAGATGGAGCGTTAGCGATGTTGTCCAGGGCGAAGTTACGCACGCTAAGGGCGATCTGGCGATCCGATGCGGCCTTAGCCTCTGCGCTGCTCGCAGCATCTTGCGCTATGCGCAGCGTGGCGCTTAGGCGTCCCATCGCCTCGCCATGCATGGCGGCCTCGAGGGAGGACATCCCTGAGACGTCTAGCACCCTAGCCATCTCGTTGTGAGACTCAGCCAGGTCGGTAGCATGTGCCCGAGCAATACGTGCGGCTTCGGTGGAATCCAGGGCGGTCCGTTCGACACCGGCACTTGCTCGTTTCACAGCCGGGGCGAAGGCGGTCATCTGTCCCTGCGCCGGATGGCTCGCCAGGTAAGCCTCATCCCTGGCCCGTGCACCCATGATGCCCTCTGCGCCGAAGCCGTGATCCCATTTAGCCTGGGCAGCCTCGAAGCGTGCTGCCAACTCGGGCGCCTCGCCAGCGCGGACCTGGCGCAGCAGCTCGATTGCTCCGGGGGATGCCGGTGCACCGGGGGCTATGCCAGCCCGCTTCATGAAGGCCTTATAACCCTCATCCCCAAGGGCCGCATGTGCGTTGATCAAGGCGTCCTGAGCGCCAGCGCTCAGCTCCTGGGTGTGGTAGAAGGCGTTCATCTCGTCGGGGTTGGGGAGCAGCTTGGTAACCTTGCCAGCGATCTGCCCGGCGTATTCCTTCATCCGGGAAGAGACCGCCTCGCCGCCCAGCTTGGCAGCACGCACCAAGTCTCGAGACTGCGTCGAGAGTTGGGAGAGATGGGCGAGCATCTCCCCCCGGACGGAAGTACCCTTGATTTCATCGCGCACGGTCCACGGTGCAAGGCGCGCCCCGAGCCCACCCACCGCAGCTTCTCGCAGTGAGCCACCGAAGCGGCCTCCAACCCCCACGGCAGGTTCCGCCATGCCGAGACCACGGTCCAGCGCATTCATGGCGACATCCCCAACGAAGCGGGGTGAGCGTAGGGCTATACGCACTGGCAGCATGGGAGCTGCCATCGCCTGGTTCAGGATGTCGGACCCCTTGGCGAGACCGCTCGACAGGCGCATCATGGCCGCAGGGTCCAACCCGGCCGCCGTCGCCTTGCCGAGCTGGTACCCGATGCTGTGCGAGATGCCACCCGAGAGGAAGGATCGCGCTGGGGCAACGCTTTGCGCGCTGGGGATGCCCGGTGTGGGGCGCACGGGCCCCCCAAGGGGGCCCTGAGTGTCGGGCACGGCAGGGGTGGGGTGCTCGCTCACCCCAAGGGGGGACAGCTCCGGCGGGGTGGGGGGCAGGAGAGCTGCTGCGACATCAGGGGGGGCTGTGCCGGAGAGGACGCCACGGTCGGCCGCAATGCCAACCCCAGCACCCGGCGGGGCCGGCGTGATGGTCCGCCCAAGTCCCGCCACAGAGGCATCTACCCCGGCGCCTGCAGCGGCCTGCGCCGTAGCGGCGGCGGTATCTGCTGCTGCTGCCCCAACGTCTATGCCGGCCGCTGCACCGGCGCTCGCACCGGCCGCTGCACCTTCGGCAGCACCACCAAGCCCGGAGGCTACCGGCCCCAGGACGGTCCCCGCAGCGGCGGTAAAGTCCAGCAGGGGAGTGGCAGGGTTGTTCGCTAGGGCGGTAGCCAGCGTCCCTGGATGGGCGAGGTAGTTGTAATCCGCCACGAACGGGGACGCCAGTAGCTTCAGACCGGTCTTGAACTGCTTATCGCTCCCGGCCCATACGGGGGACAACAAGTCCTTACCGATGGTAAAGATGCCGGCAGGGGCATGCGCGATGGCGCTGCCCAGGCCACCTATCAGCTTGCCCCCCCAAGAGGTTGTATCCTTGAGAAAGCCGCCAACATCAGGGATGTCGCCGACCATGTTGGATATGCCGGACGTGAGCTTGCCCCACCATCCCTGCGGTGCGGGCTTGGGGGCGGCGGGGGCGGCGGGGAGGGCCCCACCGAAGATGCCGGCCGGTACTCCGCTACCGGCGTTTATCCCCGTACCGGGGGAGAAGATGTTGGCAGGGACGCCTTGCCCGGCAGAGGTATTGATCGCACCGCTGGAGAAGATGTTGGCTGGGACACCTAGGGCCGAGCCGCCCGAGAGGATGCCTCCCCCGTCCAGGGGGGCCCCGGCCGGGTTGGCCAGACCAGGCGTAGCCATGGGCTACGCCTTAGCCCACAGGGCTGCAGCCGCCTTGATGGCCGGGCTGACCCCTGCGGGAAGTACGGTACCTCCGGAGTTCAGGTAGGCCGAACCGTAGTACTGCCCGATGGCAGCCCCCAGGGCAGCATTGACCGCCGCAGCATTCGACTTGGAACCCATGTTGAACCCTGCCGCTGCGATGGCCTGTTTGATGTCGTCCGCTGCGGTCTGTGGGTCCAAGCCCTGTGACGCTGCAGCCTGGACGGCATTGCCGACATCTACGGGAGACGTGCCTTTCTTCGATCCGCCGAAGGAACCGAAGTCCGTGATGGACACGTTCGTGCCAGGGATGGCGATCTGAGAGCCGCCACCGGCCCCACCCGCGAGACCCTGCTGCTTGATAGCGAGGTTCGTCTGAGCAATCTGCAGCTCCACGGACCCCTTGGCAGCAGCCCCCTGTGCCGATGCCATGGCACTCTGCGCCCTGGCCTGGGCTGCTGCGTCGGAGAACTGGGCCTGCTGGACGGCCAGGGCCGCCTTCTGCAGGTTGTAGGCATTTTGTGCGGCCTTGGCCTGAGCAGTCGCAACGTTACCCGCCAGGGTCGCCTCTGCCTTGGCCTGGACGCTAGCCACGGTGGCTTGGGTCTGTGCCTGGATAACCGGCACGGCCTTGGAAGCCTCAGCGCCGTATTGGTTATAGGCCTGGGTAAGCATGCCTTCGGCATGGGCGCTTGAGAGGGCAGATTGGCGCAGGTAGTTCGAGAACAGGCTGCCGGGCAGCCCGGCAACCGACGCCGCATGGCTCTGCATGCCAGCGGGGGCATTCGTCATGGATGCGTTAGAAAGGGCTTGGGTAACAGCTGCGGTGTTAGCACCCCTAGACTGGGCTAGGCCGTTGGCGTAGGTCTGAGCTGCCGCAGACCCCTGGGTGGCCAGGATGTTCAGCATCTGCTGAGCATTGCGCCCTACAGCAGCATGTGCAGCAAGGAAGGGGTTGGTGGTTGGCGTCTTGGTGTAGTTGACCACGTTGGGGTTGGCGATCTGGTTCACGGCGGCCTGCTCGGGGCCTGATGCACCAGGCACCGGTGTTGGGGTGATCTGGTGGATACCGGTGCCCGTGCCAAGATCAGGCATCGCAGGGTTGGCGAATGTAGCGGCCTTGATCGGGGTGAGGGTAGGTGCCGTCATGGGGATGGCGCTCTGCGCTGCGGCGGCCTGGGCCATCGTCATGGAACCGGCCATAGGAACCGGCCCCGGCACTGAGACTGTCCCACCGGCTCGCAGAGCCTGGGTGGAGACGGCGGGGGTGTTGGCGTTCGTGGGTGTGGATGCCAGGCCGGCCGGGGTGCTGATCGCAGGCGGAGCTGTGGCAAGTGGGCTGGTGCCGTTGAGGGCATGGCCCTGGGCTGTGTTGGTGGCGTACAGCTGGTTGATATCGGCGGCGTAGTTGGGGTTGTTGGCGTTGCCTGTGGCTAGGGCCGCCACCTGGCCGGGGGACATGGACGGGTTAGACGCATGGACCGCGGTCATGTTGGCCAGGGCAGCGTGTGGGTCGTCGGAGAAGGAAGAGGCTCCGGGGTTGGCGGTCTCGTGCTGGGCAACCGAGAGGGCCAGCAGCGGGTCGGTACCGTGCTGGGCAGCGGCGCGCATGAGGACGTTCGTGATGGGAGTAGGCAGCGCTGCACCGCCGGGTATGGGAACCGAGCCAGGGGCTGCGGTCAGGACGTTTCCGGGGCCGGCGCTGGGGCCCGGAGTGGGGCCCGGAGTGGCGACGGGAGTGGCGACAGGGGCCCCGCCGGGCCCAGCTGCGACCGGTGCGCCGGGGGACAGCGCTGCCATCTAGGCCACCCCCGGAGCGGCACCAGGGGCATTGCCCACCGCCGCCGCTGCGTTGTTTGCCGCCTGGGCGACCTGGGTCTCTCCCATGCTAAGTCCAACCTTCCCTTCGGCTGCGAGTGCCTGCTCGGTTCCCTTGACCTGGTTGCCCAGAAGTGAGGACTGCAGGCGCTGTTGTATGGCCGCCACCCTGGCAGCGTTCGATGAGATATCCCCCTGCAGCGTGTAGGCCTGGGTATTGGCTAGCTGTGCCATGGCGTTGGCGCCAGGGCCAGACTCCAAGATGCCACGAGCTTCCAGGCGGCCTAGGTTGTTCTGGGCGGCTACCTGGTCAGACTGTTGGATTTCGGGGACCCGCACGGCCAGGGAAGCGTTCAGGGCATCGGTTTGGCGCTGGGCCGCCGCGGTGTCATTAGCGTTGGATATACCGAGTGCACGCATGTAGGCAAGGTACGCAGGGTCTGTGGCGAGTGCGGAGCCTGCCGGTGCAACGTTCACGGCACCCGCACCAGGGGCAGCGGCCACAGAGGGCGCAGTGATAACGTTACCGGGGCGCGTCACCGATGCGTTGAACTGGGCCTGGGCCGAGAGCTGACCGTTCGTGGACCCACCCGAGGGATTGGAGCCCATGCCGGGGGTGACAGCTGCGAGGTTAGACGTCGCCATTAGAATGCCATTCTACACGCCAGCTATGGGGAACTGGACCAGGGAGTATACCAGGCCGAAGTTAGGGCCTGTCGGGCCGATGAGGGTTGAGTTCACGACATAGCCGTTATTGGCCAGGGAGGTGTCGATTCGGAGGTAACCAGCGAAGGGTACTCGGGACTCGGGGAGACGGGCTGCTCCGTAAAAGATTACATTTATGGGCTTAGCGGTGTTCGTTAGGGCCGGGATCAGATAGAACTGCTCCTGGCCCAAGAAGGCAATATTAGCATTGCCTCCTACTGCGTAGATGTTCATAGCACCAGCACCACCATTACCGGAGATGTCGGTTAGGCAGAGTCGCACGTAGATCATCTGGGCACGATGGAAAGTAACGTCTAGGCTAGCAAGGGTGAAGGTCCCAGAGGGGACGTTCGGGCCGGCGGTACGTCCACCACTTTGTATGGGGTCCCGGTATGCCAGATTCGTGAGTGCATCTAGGCGTTGGGCGACGGCGGTCCAGTTCTCGGTAGCCTGTATGTGGTAAGCCTCGCTGGGTTTCGTGGCAGCTATGGCGGATTCGGTGGGGTCGGTATGAACCGTCTGGGAGTCGAACTCTGTGGCAAGCTTGGTGACAGCGTCAGCGGTCTTGCCTATCACGGCCCCAAGGGAGTCTTCTACCGCGGTCGGGTCATGGGGTAGTACGAAGCCCGCTGCGGTTGTGGTGGTAAGGGGCATCTACTGAAGGTCCGTGGCCGAATGCACGGTGACCTGTACCCGCTGGATGGCCACCCCCCGCAAGTTGGCGAACTGTATTTGGTAGCCACCACCCCGGCCCTGCTCGCCCATGAAGAAGTGCATGGTGTCCTGAATACCACCGGCGGGCGGGACGTTGGGGGCTTCGTCCCATGCGTAGATGTTCCCCGTGCGTACGCCATTATTGGCGTTAGGTGCGTTGGGTGTACCATACAGGCGGGTGGCCGTGACCGTGAACTCGAAGTGGTTCGTATCGGTCGTGTTGGCGACGGGGTACTTCACGAAGTCAACCTCCACCCGATCAACCACCACCTGGCCGCCACTACGGTCCAACCACTCGGGGAGATAGAAGGAGTTCTCGTTAGAGTTCTGCCCCGGAATACCGATGGCACCATCTTGCACCGGGTGCAGTCTCGACCCATCGGGGGGACGATCCCAAGACGAATCCCAAGCGTAGAAGTTGATCGGGTTTGGGGCAATACCACCATCGGAAAGTACCGTGAAGGTGGAGTCGTTCACAGCCCAAGTGCCGGGAGCGTTCGTGAGGTTGGCAAAGAACAAATGCTTGGTCCAGACACCATCCTTGCTGATCAAGGCTTGGCCACCCTGGCCCGTGAACATGCAGTCGCTGGGGGTGCGGAGGGTATCGCTAAGGGGCGAGACCGAGAAGACCGGTGGGAAGACGTTGGCGCCACTAGCCTCCACCCACACCCCTTTGTTGAAGCTAAGATAACGCACCTCGCCGGTCTTGACCCCGTTGTGCATGGCAGGGATGTCATACCACCGCGGGACGTAGTAGACCACGTCGCCGATAAGTGCACCACGGGTGGCTCCCAGCTGGAACCCGCTAGCTTCGGTGACCTGGCGGACCACCATGTTCCCTGTCTGGGATGGAGCACCGATGCCCGCAGCATCGCTCGGGACGGGAACACCGTTTAGCACCCACCACGTACCGTCCTGCTTGGCGATCAGGAGATGGGTGCGCTGGGAGAACAGGCCGACAATCTCCCATTGGTTCGGAGCACCGATGTCGATATAGTCCTGATCGGTATTCCAGGTAGTGCCGTCCAGGGCATGGGAGAAGTACAGACGGCTCCCGATGGTGGAGATGTTGCCGCCTCCCCCGATCCAACACAGACCCCCGTACCACGAGATGCAGTTACCGTTAGGGGTCTGCGCGGTGGAGGTGGCCTTGTTCGTGACGGGGGTTACGGTGGCATTCGCATGATCGAGCACATAGGTTCCGTCGCCGTGGTTACAGATGATGCTCTTGGACGGAGGCATGCGTACCGACGTGATGGGCTGGTCGCTGGTGACACCGATGGTCCCGGAGTATGTGGTCAGCGGGTTGCCGTAGACAAAGTCTTCAGCGCTGAAGTCATAGATGTTGCGACCGGCAGCCAGCCAGATGGAATGCCCCGGCACGGCCGTGTAACCCGTGCCCAGCAGGGGGCCCATCGGAGAACCAGCAGGGGTAATATTCGCCAGCCCGGTACGTGGACCCACAGAGCCATCGTAGTAACGCATGATGTTATAGGCCTGGAATGCCCCAAGGTAGTACTGCCTGGCACGGTACAGACCCCAACCAGCCATCCACCGGCCCTGGGTGCCGGTTTCGCCCTTGGCAAAGGACGTGTAGAAGTGGCTGTCCAGGGAGTAGGCCTGCCCCCCACCGCCGGCCATCTAGGTCCAGCCCCCTGGCCGGATGCGGATTCGTCCCGGCAGGTCGAAGCGCTTGGTGGCACGGGAGAGCTGCTCGGTCTTCCACTGCATGTAGGCATCCTCTGCGGTGGCGGCGCGGGCATCGTTACGGTCACGTCGCAGGGCGACATAGGTCGCCAGCTCTACTATGGCGAAGTGGTGGATAGATGGCAGGATGGGGGAGTCTGTGGGGTTGACGAGATCAGACTCGGCGAAGATATAGCGGTGCGTGATCGGGTAGATGCCGTCAGGTACGGGACGGAGTACCAGCTTGTCGGCCCATATGGCCCACTCGACCGGAGAGCCCCGCTGGAAGGGAATCCAGCGGTCGTCCAGCTCGGTCATCGAGTAGCGCTCCAGGACCCTGGTACATGCCAGCGAGCTAGGTGGCGATGCGCCAACTAGCTCAACGGTACGGTACCAGTTAGAGTATGGAACCACCTGGAACGACCCCGGCACGTAAGAGTCTTGGCCGGGGACGGTGATGATGGTCTCGGCACTCTGTAGCCAGGGCCAGTCGAACAGGCCGCTTATCTGGTGGTTGGCCTGATTGATAAAGTCCACAATGCTGGCTGGGGTCATGAGCCCGTCGGAGGAGTCTACCGACAGGCGGTTATAGACTGCGGTCTGCATGGCGGAGAGATTCATGGCCGGGGCCCCAGGGGCACCAACATGGCTATGTCGGAGGGCGCTACATCGGAGGGGTTGCCCTCGAAGGGATAACCCCCAGCGATCCAACAGCGTATGCCCAACTCCGAACAGATGTCCACGCCTAGGCGGTTGTCGGAGAAGTTCGTTCCGAAAACTGCGTCCAGGGACAGGAAGAAAAAGTCCCGGTACCCGTATGGCTGGCCCAGCCGACGACGTGCTTCGGCTACGATCCGCTCGCGGTCCAGGCCTACAGCGCGACAGACCGCGGCCTCGGGGTGGTCCGATACCGCCATGCGAACCACACCACGGCCCTGTGCCTCGATGGTCTGGCCATCTTCGACCACCACAGCGACATGAGCCCAGTACCACACCTGATGACCGTAGACCGGCGCGGGCCAGGGGTTACCCCGCGCTCTGGCCCAGACGCACCGACAGAACTCCCCTACGTTGATCAGGAGGGACAGCGGCCCTTGGGCCCGACAAAGCAGCAGGTCTCCGGGCAATGCGGTGGTAATCATGGGTACATTCTATCCGATCTGTACAACGAACATCCCACAGCGGTTGGCTATGGCCACGTCGTTCGTATGAATCTGGGGCTGGCACACAAGGTTGAAGGTGTCTGATGTACTAACCACCAGGACCGCCGAGAGGGGGATCGTTCCTTCTGCCGCATAGGAGCCCGAGCTGTTGAAGACGCCGGACACCGTCAGGGTGGATAGCCCACAGAACCTGCCACCCCCAGCGCTAGAGGTAAAGGCTGCGAGGCATGTATCGTTGTTGGGACAGTCTACGGTTACAAAGCCCTGGATCAGGTAGGTGCCTGGGACCAGGGACAGGCTGACCAGGGTGGTAGGAGTGCCGGTGGAGGTAAGGGTCGTGTTGGACCCCAAGATGGCATGGGTGTGGAAGTTGGATACCCCGACCGCCACGATGCCAGTACCACCCGAAGGGCTTAGGGAGATGGCGTTACCGGCCGTGATCTGGCTTACCCCCGCCGCAGTGCCTGGGGGTAGGCCGTGGTCATGATCGGCCCTTGCGTAGCTCGTGGAGCTCCCAACCACGGCCGATGCTCCGAAGGCATCAGGGCCGGTCACGCTGGAAGCAGGCCCAGGCACGGCAGGTGCGCTCGGCAGGCCGTGGTTGTGGTCCTGGCGTGCGTAGGCGGTCGCTGAGCCGACCACAGCACTAGCACCGTAGGCATCCGGCCCGGTGACACTGCTCGCAGCGCCAGGCACTACGGGGGCCACCGGCAGGCCGTGGTCATGATCGGCCCGTGCAAAGGCAACCGAGGTACCGACGACACTCCCGGCCCCGAAGACGTCGGGCCCGGTCACCGATAGGGCCGGAGCGCGCTGGGGGTTGGCCGGCAGGCCGTGATCGTGGTCAGCACGTGCGTAGGCGCTGGCGGTCCCCACCGCGCTAGCTGCCCCAAAGGCATCCGGGCCCGTTACGCTGGAAGCAGGCGCGGGTGCGGGGTTGGCCGGTAGGCCGTGGTCGTGGTCGGCTCGTGCATAGGTGGTGCCAGTACCGACTACTGCAGCCGCCCCGAAAGTATCAGGGCCGGTTACCGAGGTGGCCGGGGACGCACCGGATGCACCTGCGTTGATGGTGACAGTTCCTAGGCCGTTCGTGGGGGATAGCGTGATGTTCGTGCCAGCCACGAGGCCGGCCACGGGGACCGAGGGCAGGCCGTGATCGTGGTCGGCCCGTGCAAAGGCCGTAGAAGCTCCGACCGCTGCTGCCTGACCAAAGGCGTCAGGGCCGGTAACACTGCTAGCGGGCCCTGGCACCCCAGGAGCGCCCGGCAGGCCGTGATCGTGGTCGGCCCGTGCGTAGCTCGTGGAGCTGCCAACCACGGCCGATGCTCCGAAGGCGTCAGGGCCCACCACAGAGGTTGCCGGGGCCGGGCCACCGCCCGAGCCTGCATTGATGGTGACAGTTCCTAGGCCGTTCGTGGGAGATAGCGTGATGTTCGTGCCAGCCACGAGGCGGGCCACCGGAGCAGCTGGCAGGCCGTGGTTGTGATCCCCACGGGAGAATGTGCTGGCCGAGCCCACCACGCTACCCACCCCAAAGGCGTCAGGGCCGGTGACGGTACCCGACGGGGAGGGGGCCGGGTTAGCCGGTAGGCCGTGGTCGTGGTCCTGGCGTGCGTAGTTGTTGGACGTGCCAACCACGGCGGTAGTGGGGAAGTTGTCCGGCCCGGTTACCGTGGTGGCAGCTGCCGGGACGCTGGGCGCAGCTGGCAGGCCGTGATCGTGGTCGCCTCGGGAGTAGGTATTCGCCGAGCCCCCGCTTGAGGCCGTACCGAAGGCGTCAGGGCCGGTTACCGTGTTGGACGGGATACCCGAGCCACCACCTGCGGGGGGCAACCCGTGGGCATGGTCCTCTCGGGCATAGCTGGTCATGATCCCGACGAAGGATGGCTCGTTGAACGTATTAGCTACGGTGACCGTGATGGCAGGTTGGACTACACCTTGAGTCTCGGGCGAGCCATGAACGATGTCGGTCATGGCCTGGGGTTAGCCGATCTGGATGGCGGTGATCGCGGTGGCGCCGACGGAGTCCTTAGTCGTACCGGCATAGATCGTTTTACCGATGGCGACGTTGGCGCTTATGGCCAGGGTACCAGCGGTCGTCACGACAATAACCGCGCTCCAAAGGGGACTCACGGTATCAGCCACGAAGATGGCGGGAGTGAAGACCGCCGTAGAATCGTGGCCATAGCACTCCATAGCCGTATCCGTATACGTTACCAATGAAACGAACCAGATGCCCGGCGTAACATTTACGCTCAGGAAGCCAACAGTCGGGCTCACGCTTGTAGTGATGTTAGCAGAGAGCTGATCCTGCACGTAGTTCAGGGCGACGGGAGCGCCCAGCACCGGCACGATTAGGACCGACATCCCAGCGGTTGGGGTGGACTGATCGATCACCATCTTCCACCCGGCGGGGACTCGGGTGACCGGAAATCCGTAGGTGGGGTAGAACGTCCCTACATTGTTCTCCGCTCCGGTGGACGGCCCCATGGTAACGACGGTGAAGCCGGCCGCAGCGGGCATGGCTTCGCCGTACACGAGACTATCAGCGCTGGCGTCAGGGACGAACGCTGTGGCGTGCGTAACCGCCAGGACGGTCGGGGTGGGGGATGTGACGTGGTTCGCGATGGCAGCACCACCACCGCCGGCGCCACCACCCGCAGAGAAGATGCGGCTCATTGCGCCAACTGCAGTACTGCGATCAGGGCCGTGCCGGAGGCTACGATGGCGTACAGGTCGTTACCGCCCCACAGGTCGATGCCGATGGGCGGGTCCGTGGCGGCGAAGGGATAGCCGCTTGCGACGGTTACCGCCGGCCCGCCGAGGAAGACGGAGACGGCCGAGAGGTTCTTGAGGAGCACCGATGCAGGAGCGTTCGTGCTGCCCTGTTCGGACGAAGCGATCAGGGTCGGGACGGTTCTCACCACGAAGGCACCATTGCCGATAATCATCGGAGCCCATCCTTTCGGAGTGCATGGCCGAGACGATCGGCCAGATCGTTCTCGATACGGTCGTGGCGGGCGGCCGCTTTGGCTGCATGCAGCGTTTGGTTATGCGTATCGGCGCTGGCCTTGGGGTCGGCACCGCGGAGACGGTCGATACCCATCAGGTGCTGACAGGCCTGGGTAACGAAGTCCGGGTTCAGGGTGGCGTTCGGGGACGACCACATAGCAGCGCGGTAGACGTTGTCATGCTCTAGACGCATGAGCACCCACTGGTTCGTCGCGCCGTCCAGGTACAGGCACAGACGGGAGTCGCCTTCCCAGCCGATGGTTCCGATGCCGTCACGGAACCCGCCAGCCAGGGGATGGTCTACCCGGAGGAGGTGCACCTTCGTGGCGCCATCCTCCAAGGTCAAGTGCTGGGGGTGATACAGCGCCCCCAGCGTATCTTCCCTGGGGATTAGCAACTCAACGGGCACGATGCTCCTGACGGGTAGGTGGGGAGCCCGCCCCCGACCGGACAGGCTCCCCAAGCACTAAGACTCGGTGATGTCCGTGACGGCGGCGTGGGCATTGCGCTTGTCGGTGGCGAACTCGCAGTACTTGAACAGAGTGGCCTCGTAAGCGTCATAGCCCGGAACACGGCTAAGCACGGCACCATCGTTGTCCATCCACTCCCAATCCGACTCCATGAACTCGATGTAGTTCGTGGTGCGCAGACCGTAGGCTGTGTTGGACGGGCAGTAACGGTCCCAAGTGACGGGAGCCTGGCCAACGCCTTGGGCATCGGCGGTAAGGCCCTGGTAACCGCCCTTCAGGTCCACCGTGTTGGTGAAGCGCTTCAGGCCGATCAGCAGGTTGGCGTACGCACGCTGCACGCCATCGGAACACACCCACACGTCGATGTTGGCACCGCCGGCGATGTGGGCAGCCATCTGCGCACGGGTGAAACTCTGCTCGGTAATCGAGCGAAGCACCCCCCCGTTGGAATCCACGTAGGATGCCCAGATGGGGTAGGTGGTGGGGTTGACCCCGAAGACGGTGCCGGTGGCAGAGACGATGGACTGAAGGCCGGTCACCTCTACCTGGGCCGCCCCAGAGCCACCGGAGCCTGTCGCCGAGACGACATCGGAGACGGTGGTGGTAACCGCAGAGCTGACGGTCAGGGTGCCACCTTTGGCGTTCATGGCGGGAAGGGTGATACCCGTGATGGTAAGGCCGGCAGCCACGCTGGCATAGGCCGGAGGCACACCAATGTCAATCGTCTGACCGACGTAGAACGAACGCATCTGGGTCAGGGTGCCGTTCATCACAACGGTAGTAGAGTTGCTCGTAACCCCGGTATCGGCGATCACGCCATCGGAGGTACCAAAGATCTGACGGGAGATGCTGTTACGCAAGTCGTTCGTCAGGCCGTCCATCTCGCCACGCACTGCACGAATGAACGAAGTCTGGTCCGAGACCATGGCCTTGATCGTCTGGCCAGACACCTGCAGACGACCGTAGTTACGGAACACGGGGACGTACTGGTCAGTGTAGCCCTGCGCCCCAGCAGTGGGGAGGGGCGCATTATCGGCACGGGCACCGATACCGGATGAACGAGAGACGTGCAGAGCGAGCACGGCCCGGCGGCCGGAAACGCTCTCGCTGTTCTTCTCGGCAAAGGCCAGGAAGGTGTCGTTGTTGAGCTGCTCGCGGATACCAGGGAGGTAGTCCTCCTTCAGTACCGCATCCGCGGTGGTCATGGTCAAGCCGGCCACGGGTTACTCCTTTTTGAAGATGGTGGGTTGGGTTGTCTCTAGGTCCCTATGACCCACCGGGGGTCCGTGGCCTTGCGTCCTGATGCCACCGGGGCATCCACGTGTCATTCTACCATCCCGGTGGCACGATTGCGTCCGGCGCTAGGATCGTCCCCCGAAGATACCGCTCAGACGTGCACGCATGGCTTTCTCTGCATCGGCCATGTTCTTGACCGTTACCTCATTCGATGGCGTCATGCCGGAGGCATGCGGCACCCGAGTGCCGCCTTCAGCGGCCTTGTCGGCGAGGTAGCCATCGATGATGGCTTGGCGGTCGCCCTGGACTATCTTGTGCGCCGCATCCAGATCACCGCCGGTCTGGTTGGCCGCATAGTGCAGCACGTTGATAAAGCCCGTAGAGCCCTTCTCGTAACCGAGGGCCACCACGGCATCCTCCACGGCACGCACGGCACGGGCCTGCTCGGCTTGAGTCTCTCGCATGTTCATGCGCTCATCGAACATGCGGGCCACGTCCGCCTCACTGAGGGGAGTGACGGCGGGCTCGGGCGGTGCGCTCAGGGCCGGAGTGGGGGTTTGCTCCTTGGCCTTATCCACCGCAGCGTCCACCGCTTCGTCCTGGGTCATACCGCCAGCCAGGTTCGTTGCAATCTCTCGCATCATGGCAGCACCGGCCTTGGGGTCGGCATAGGTGGCGTTCACCAGGTTCAGCCAGACCGCACGGTCCGACTCCGTGAAGCGCGCCAGCGCCTCTCGATAGGGCTGGCCGTCTCGGGCCTGGGTGCGGTACTTAGCGGCCTCGCCACGGAGCTTCTCGACATAAGCACGGTCGAAGCTGGCTTGTTCGGCGGGGAGTTCCTGGGTGTGGAAGTCTTCGGTCGGAGCAGGGTCCGGAGTCTGGGCGGGGGGGGTGGTGACTTGCTCTGCGTTCGGCGCCTGGCCGGTCTCATTATCCATGGGATGTCGGTTCCTTACTATGGGTTGATTGGGGTTCTAGGACCTGGGCTTCGTCTTGCCTATCGGGTTGGCCCCCAGTATCTTGGGGTAACGCTCGTGCACCTTGCGCCGGACAATCGCCTTCTCGGCCGTGGTACCGAACTGGGAGACCCGCGACAGGGCCGCTCGTGCATGTGCCTCATCTTCGATCGGGTACTTACGGCCCGGCAGGGCAAAGTCCGAATCCTTGAGCTTGTCTCGCTCCGCTGCGGTCAGTTCGGCCATCTCAGTACCTTCCCCCGGCATCACCGGTACGGTCGTCCAGGGTGGACGAATCGAGAGGAATGACCCTGTTGTAAAGGTTGCAGATGCCATCGCTGTTGATAGGGCCTACGACCACGGCACAGGAGCCATCAGTTACGTTCTTGCCCACATCGCCGAAGTCCATGCAGGAGATGCAGCGGGGGATCGTCCCAACCACATGATGATCCATGTAGCCCACATCGCCCTTGATCAAATGCGGTAGGGGCTTGATTACGGTCATGTCGTTCAGTACCTTCCACCGGTGTCACCGGTACGATCGTCCACGATGGACGAATCGTGATGCATGGCCCTGTGGTAGAAGTGACAAAAGCCATCGCTGTGGATAGAGCCTGCGACCAGGTCACAGGAGCCATCAGTTACGTTCTTGCCCACATCGCAGAAGTGCATGCAGGAGTTGCAGCGGGGGATCGTCCCGACCACGTGATGATCCATGTAGCCCACATCGCCCTTGGCTAGCTGCGGTAGGGGCTTGACGGGGGCAGACTCCGATTCGTTCACGTAACGGTTCGCCATGGCCCTAGTGCGGGAGATTGCAGACTCTGTCATGGTGCCTATGTCGATCACGGGAGTAGGCAGCCCCACTCGGATTACGGTCATATCGTTACCTTTCTCATACGGTGGGGCCGTAGCCAGTCTCTTGCTTCAGGGTGTCGGTCATGTCATCGGGACCGTTCGGTAGACGACTCATGCCGAAGGGGGTCGCGGTAGGGGTCGTCAGATTGGCGGGGAGGCCGGCGGGGGCCTGTGCTTGGGCCCGAGCCGCGGCCACCAGCTGGGCCAGGGCGACTGCATGTGCATCGGTGGGATGCGCCCCATGCATCGCAGCCGCCGCTGCGCGCTCCATTGCACTAGGGGCGGAGGGAACGGCCATAGGCGGGGGCAGAGCATGGCTAAGCGGCGGTGGCTCGTGCGCTTGTGGGGCCGATGCCAGGTTGGGGTTCACATTCGTGCGCAGGGTCTGGCCGGCCACCGCCTCGGCGGCGAGCACCTCGTGCGCCTTGACGTGCTGATCCATCACGACACGGGTATTGATATCCATGCGCTCGTAACGCTCGGACTTACGAAAGTCGTTATGCGCCGCAATGTGGGTCTGGTGGTTGTCAAAGGCGACGGGCACCTCGATCTGACCCCTTACGATGTCGTGGTTCTCACGCTGTGCCTTGTCGAGATCAGGGTCCAGGCCTTCGGCGAAGTTGTCTCGGGTGGGCAGGTCAGCGATCTTGGCGAACAGCGCCGGGTCAGTGATGATGTGCCGGTCCCAAAGGGCCGTCGCCCATGCCTGCATGGCAGCCCGAGAGCGAGGGATGATGGCCTCAAGGGAGACCTTTGCCAGGGTCTGGCCGCCCAGGTCCTTACCGGTCCA
Source organism: Bryobacteraceae bacterium (assembly GCA_050746645.1). Lineage (GTDB taxonomy): Bacteria > Acidobacteriota > Terriglobia > Bryobacterales > Bryobacteraceae > Bog-105. The sequence goes on from JBOGMI010000153.1 coordinate 22,467, forward strand.
GGCACTTTGTGCCGGGGCGCTTCCCTGCGGGCCACGGGGCAACGCAATCCTACGAGTTTCCTTGACTTTGGCGGCGTATATCTCCAGGACCATTGAACCGAAACGACTCCAACCATCGGCCATCTCTTTGGTTACCTTGGCAAGGGGAGTCTGGTCAGCCTCACCAAGGATCGACAGACCCACTCCGGATTCGATGTTGGCCGGTGCAGCGCCCTGGGTGACGTCGTGGATACCCAAGATGTCCTGCATGACTGCGTCCAGCATGGCAGGTTGCTGTACCCACCACGAAGGCATCTGGGGGGCCGAGAGATAGGTGGGCGGACCATCCTCCCGGTTGTAGCTGATCACGCTGTCAGGCGAGTCGTTGAGCTGGTCCACATCCAACGAGCCATCAGGTACCAGCATCCGGGCATTGCCGGCCAGCTTCATGTGTTCGATGATGGCGGACCAGGAGGCATTGTAGGCGGTCTGGATAGGGACGGCACTCGTGAGAACCGGCTCACCCCACCAGCGGTCGTGCTGCTTCTCGTCCCTGAAGCATATGAGGTTCAGACGATCCTTGAACGGGAAGGGCCACGGGTCAGGACCGGAGACGAACTCCCCGTTCACCACACTAGCAACCATTCCCTTCTCGCAGAGGGGATTAGGCCGTTCGTAGTACTGCACCACGAGGGTAAGCTGGATAGGCAGCTCGCCCCGCTCCATCAGCATGATACGTCCCTCATAGGGTGAAAGGAATGTAAGAGCATCTGCCTCGGGGGTCTTGGCCATGTTGAACATAGTACGCACGTCCATCGGGGGCAGAGCCGTTGCCCTGATCCACCACCGGGCAGTCTCGATGTCTCGGCTGCCAGGTTCGGTGACAACCTCCGCGATGCAGTTCACGGTCTCGACGATGTCGCCCGTGCCGACGTTCTTACCGTCCGTCTGATCGTAGGCCAGGCCGGTAGTAGAGCCCATCGACAGACACTGGCCAGCCGTGGTATCCCAATCCAAGCTAAGCAGGGCCGTGCCGCCAATCAACGTCTGAATGGCCACGTGCTCCCGCAGGGTCTCCCACTTGCGAATGCGTGCCGTATGCATGAGGATGGCTTCGGCGATATGCGCCCCACGGATAGACTCATCGTCCCCGTCGTTGGGCCGGCATTCGAAGACCAACTCACGCTGCAGGAGCTTGGCTACCAGCTGGCGATGATAGCCACGAAGGATGTTCATGGTGGCCCGCACCCGGTCGTCCCGTGGTAGCTGGTCCACCCGGTTACGTGCCTGGTTCCACCATATCCACTGCTGGCCCGTCAGGAAGGATCGATTGATCCAGTACTGACGGTTCATGGGCCGCATGATCTGCGCCCCGCGGGTGAAACGAGCCATCACTGCCCCGGCCGTGGCGGGCTTGGACGTGCCGAACGGAGTGTCGCCAAGGTCCAGCTTGTCGCCGCTTACCGTCCCGGCATTGGATACGAACAGCGTGTCAGCGGCCATTGCGTGCAGCCTCCCGCTCTAGGTAGCCCTTACATACTCGTTCCAGCATTGGGCCCGTATCCTCCTGCCAACCAGGACGGGCCATCTTGCCTGGCGTTGGGCGTCCTAGGACGCCAACCCCGGAGCGGTACCGGCGGGCCCTATGCATCCGGCACAGCGTGGACCGCTGGCTTCTGGACTTGGTACAGTCGGGCTCGGAGCAGATGCCAGGAGAGTCGGGATTGCGGGGGTAGGTCATGCCGAGGTCCCGGCGTCCAGGCCGATAGGCTGTATGCCGGGAGGACACTCACTGTCAGGGTTCCGGCGCCGGGGCCGGGCTGGGGGGAGCTTGGCAGCCAGAGCGGCAAACTCTTCCGGCGAACGGATAACGATGCGAGCCAGGAGCGCTATGCGCTCTTCGTGCCAAGACTGGCGCTCGGCGAAGGCAACCGCGATGAAAACCACCAGCACGACGAATAGAGCGATTATGCCAGCCAAGGCCGCCATCACAGCAGTTCCGCCCCGTTGACCATGTCGCCTATGCTGTTGGCAATATCCCGGAGCTCACCCACCGAAGCCAGATACACCTCGGGGTCCACGGGAACCCTGCGCAGCTCAACCTTGGCCTCGTCACGGGGTATCCATCCCATGCACCGGCCCAATCCGTTGGCGCAAAGGCCACAGATCACGTAGCGGCCTTCGCCTGCCACTTCGATGCCACCATCGTACCAGCGGTCCCCCGTGCGGTTCGAGAAGCAAACGCAACAGCGATTGCCGTAGGTGTGGGGGGGAAGTTCCGTATGCATGATCCAGGTCATATGGGTTCCTATTCTACCGGGAGGAGCTAGATGATACGGCCGAGCACCGGGTGCATGCGGTCGGTACGGCGCTTAGAGCGGGCCACCTGATCCCAGATGCGCTCATCGGTTGTCTTGGGTTCAGGGCTGCGTACATGAGTAGTCCAGCGGGTGCGGCTGTTGAGGTGCCTGGCGGCGTAAGCGAGACAATCCACGATGTCGTCATGGGCACCATAGGGGAAGTTGGACAGCTCATGTTCAATCTCGCCTAGCAGGGGATGGTGGTTCGGCAACCACACCCGGCCGGTCTCGCACAGCACGGCAGCGGGCAGCGCACGGGTCACCTTGTCCTTATCGGCACTCAGGTCCCTCATGCGCAATCCACTTCGGCGAGCCACCTGCAGGAGGGAAATGCCGAAGGTCCGGGATTCGACCCCAACCCAGTCGGGGTGGTGCTTATCGACCACCTTACGCACCAGGTCCAGATGATCGGCACCTTCGATCCGACCACGTTCAAGGTCCAACAGCATCAGCTGCGCGGGGTCGGCCCGCGTGATGGCCCATGTAGCGATGACGGTATAGTCGGCCGTCTGGCTCGTGGAGACTGCCAAGTCCGCCGTGGAGAAGACCACCATCGCCCGGCGGTCAATGATCTCGCCCCCGAGATCATAATGCGTGCGATCCTTGAAGTCCCAATAACGCAGAGATGGCACGTGGAACAGGGAACCCTCGATGGGGGATGGCCTCTGCTGGTACAGGGCCGTGAAGGCTCGCATGCCGATGGTGGTGCGAATGGACGCCAGAGCATTGGCATCATAACGTGCCGGCCACAGTGCGTCGCCCACCTTGCGGCGCAGGAGGTCATGCTCCTCGGCCAGGGCTGGCAGGTTGATCACACGCCAGGAGTCAGGCTCGCGATCCAAGAGACGGCCGAACAGGTCATCCTCGTGCCATCGGGTCATGATGGCCAGGACCTTGCCGTTCGGCTCCAGCCGGGTGAAGGCCGTCTGTTGGTACCATTCCCACGCACGATCCCGGAAGGTCTGAGACTGCGCCTGCTCGGCATTCTTCACCGGGTCATCGATGATCAGCAGGTTCGCCCCCTTACCCGTGATCGGGCCCCCCACCCCAGCAGTCACCATGCCGCCGGAGTGCCCAGCCACATCCCAACGCTTGGCGGCCGTGGAACGAGCGTTCACCTTGATCCCGCACCATGGGTTCTCCTGCACCAAGTTACGGGCCTTACGGCCCCAGGTCGCAGCGAAGTCCGCCTCATAGGCGCACAGCATGACCCGGTGGCCTGGCCAGCGGGAGAGATACCAGGGCGGCGTATAGCGGCTGGCCAGCTCAGACTTGCCATGTCGTGGCGGCATGGTAATCATTAGCTTGGCATGCGAATCGCACTCCGCCAGGTCCACGATAGCTTGGTCCAACAGGTTGACATGGGGCGGTACTTCGAAGGCCTGATCAGACGCACGCTGCGCCCAGCCGGCGGGGGATGCCGTCGAGAGCACGGCCGCCAGGCCGTCCAGCAGGGTGCGGCGCTCGGCGGGGGTTGCCTTATCCAGGGCGCCAGTTACCCTAGCACGCAGCTCTTCGTAGTCCGTCAACGAGACGAGAGATGACGATGCAGCTGGGCGGCCGTCATGGCATCATCGGGGATGGCGGGGTGGTGCTTGGCACAAACCACAAAGGCCGGGTCGACCGTGGCGTGCTTGCCCAGACGCCAGCAGTGATGCACCGGGCACTGATGGCGCCGGTAGATCGAGTAGATACCGCCCAGCACGGCCAGCTCTGATATGTCGGAGCCGGCACCGGACCACCAGGCATAGAAGGGGCCGTTGAGATTATCCAGCCCCAGCCAATGGCCGATGTCGGCACCCACGCCGGGATGCAGCATCTAGCGCCTCTCGAAAAATCCCTCGAGAGCCTTCAGAGGGTGCTTGGCATCGGCCTCGACAGCGGATATGTCGTGCGCAAGAGCCGGGGAGCGGAGTATCTCTGAAACCTTGGCGTCCAAGCCCGACAGGAGGCCAAGCACGGCATCGAGGTGCGTATCGAGGTGCAGGGCCCGGAGCTCGTTCAGCAGGCTCTCAATGCGGGCCAGGGCCGTCGCAGCGCCAGGCAGGGTCCCTGGGACCCCAGGGGCCGCAGGGTCAACCACAGGGACCGCAGGGACCGGAGGGGCCCCAGGGCCGAGCGTAATGGTCGCAGTAGACAACGTGGGATCGAAGGGCACTGACTCTCCTCTAGCGTTTGTCGGGGACATCTATAATGGAAGAGTCTAGCGGGCGGGGGAGCGCCACCCGGCTCTCTATGCGAGCCAGCGCGCTCAGGAGGGAATCCACCTGTAGCTCGACCGACACCTCCTTACGGGCCGTGGCGTTGCCCGAGAGCAGCTGCGCCTTGTCTGTGGCGATGCCGGCCGTGATGAGGGCACGCTGAGCGTTACCAACCTCCTTGCCCTTCAGGTAGGCGGCACCTAGTTCCAGCGCCTCTCGTGCCACTTCGGCATATCGGCGGGCCAGGGTCACCTGAAGCTCGCCCCAGTTCGCTTCGGGCGGGAGATCATTCTCAAGGTAGTACGCCATCCGGGCCTCGGCGGCGTAGCGGGTAACCGTGCGAGTGGAGATGTCGAAGCGCTGCGCCGCCTCCTGAGGGGACGTCGCCTCCGCCCATTGTGCGATCTCCAACTTCTCGGCACGGGGTCGTGGCTTGAACTGGGCCCGGTAGGCCGCCTTGGCTTCCGGCGTGAGCGCCGCCTTGGAGGGCTTCGGGGGACGGGCGAGAGGTGGCTTAGCGGGCATCGCCGACAAGTCTAGCGCAAAGCCACGTCAGGAGGGGCCCGGCTGGCGCTTTGACAGGGGGGGCCCAGCTGGGCTTTTTGGGTGGGCCGGCATGCGGGAATGTCATAAAAAGAAAAACTGCTGCGGTTCGTGGGTGTGGGCCTCACCACGACACTGAGTCGCTCACCGGCACGCGCGGGCGGCAACAGCAGCTCATCATGCTCTACACGACGCTCACAACGAGCCAAGGGTCACAACCGCCGGCGACCTACGTGATCAGGACGAAGGGCATGCCGGCGACCTGCATTGACCAGGACGACGCACCAGACAGTAAGTCTGTCTGTGGAAGTAGCCCGTGACCTGCGGTGATGCCGACCAAGGCGGTCATCACCTGGTGCAAAGTGGGACATACCGGGCGCTGGCACCACGGCACGGCAGCCGACGAAGCCAGCGCACGGCGCTCGGGCATGACGCAGCGTACGGCGCTCGGGCATGACCAGCCGGCGAAGCCAGCGCACGGCAGTCTGCCGAGTCGCGGTGAGTCTGAGCTCGAGCGGCACGCCAGCGCACGGCAGTCTGCCGAGTCGCGGTGAGTCTGAGGCAGTCTGCCG
>JBOGMI010000154.1:0-2017 GCA_050746645.1 Bryobacteraceae bacterium
GGCGATAGGCGAACCGGAAACGACGGAGGATGGCGTGCCGCACATGCTTCCGGCGCCGCTTGGAGCCAGAAGTATCGGCGCGCTACGCATTTTGCTGGCAGAAGATAACGCGGTCAATCAGCGCCTGGCCCAAAAGCTTCTCGAAAAGCGCGGCCACGCCGTCACCCTGGCCAACGACGGCCGTGAGGCCCTGGAACTTTTGGAACGGATGACTTTCGATCTGGTCCTGATGGACGTGCAGATGCCGCATCTGGACGGCTTTGCGGCGACGGCAGCGATTCGTGCCGAAGAAAGGCAAACCGGCGGGCACATTCCGGTCATCGCTATGACCGCGCATGCCATGAAAGGCGATGAGGAACGCTGCCTGCGCGCCGGTATGGATGGCTACGTGAGCAAGCCGATCCAGCCGGCGGCACTCTTCGCGGCGATCGAGGCGCAATCCCCGCGGGTGGGGGCGATCTGAGAAACTACTTCCGCCGAGGCTCGTGCAGCGGCCAGCCCGCCGCCTAACTGGGCATAAAGTTCGGCGCAGACGATTCGCAGGCTAGCGTGATTGACATTCTTCGGGGACTTTTGGTAAACCCATACGCTCCCGCACTACGCGCAAGAAAGATCGACCCGGTGGAGGCGCTGCTGAGCGAGTAGCGTTCGTTAGACCAGCGCGGGAAAGTAGCGTGGGTTATGGCTTCAGGTGGCCAGCGTATCCGGCGGCCACGATGTTGTGCTGCACTGCTTTCATGATGTCAGCGCTGGGCATTCCTCTGGTCATCGCGGCCTCAAAGAAATAGCCCGTGGCCCAATTGCTGTTATCGCCGCCGGTTCCGAGGATGATGGCTCCTTCTTGTTTCATCGGTTGATAGCCCTTGGGGAGAGGGATCATCCCGGTGCTGGTCAGGCCTCCGGACTGAGCGTTGCCCTGGTAGATGGCGTAGGAGTGCCGACCGTCGTTGGCGCCCATGTCGGTGACGAAGCGGGTGCCGGCGGGCACGGGGAGATGGCCGTAGATGCCGTTCTCCATATCCAGCCCTGCATCCGGCTTGCATGGGCTGCCGTGGCACATGATGTTGATCGCGTCCATGTGGCCGGCCTTGTTGTCGAGGTTGTTCGTCTCGGCATTACCGAAGTCAAAGCAGCACCTCGAGTTGAGATGGAGGGCGGAGGTGACCATATAGACGCCCTCGGGCTGACCCTTGACCGCTGTGCCTCCAGGGGTGTCGTCGCGGTAGCCCATGCCAGGGGAAATGGCGATGCCATAGACCTTGTGTCCGTGCACGGTTACCGGGAGAGCGTTGGCTATGGCGGGGATGTCGTAGCCGTTGGGACCTGGGCCGTGCGCCGCGCCGCCGGGAGGCGCGGGTACGAGGTCGTTATGGTTGGGTGACTGGTCGTAGATCTTAGTAATGGTGCAGGTCGTGTGGGCGCAGAAAGCTTTCTGCTTGGCGGCATTGGCGTAGCCGTCGGGGCCGAGGCCTATGCTGATAGCGGTCTTAGCCGACTGGCGCGTGACCTGGTAAAGCGGCCCGGTGTAGTTGCCATACAGAGCGCGGGTGGTGCTATAGGCAGCAACACAGGGGGTTTTGGAGGCAAAGATGTCACAGGGACGACGTGTCGCCGCAGGCGCTGAAGCGATGCCGACCGAGGCGATCGCGGCGCAGAAAAGAATTATTTTGAGCCCCGGGGATTTTTCAAACAATGACGGTGATTTAAGTTGCACAAGGTTTTCGCAATTTCCTTTTCTAAAACCCTTCCCACACCAGCGCGGGGAAAGTGGCGTGAGTGCGGAAGCCGGCGGATTCGTAGAGGCGGATGGCTTCCAGGTTCGAACAGGTGACCGTAAGGCTAACCGAAGTGCAGCCAAGATCGGAGAGGCGCAGCAGCGCGTGGTGGAGCAAATCGTATCCCAGCCGGGCGCCGCGCAGCGCCGGAAGCACGCAAAGCTGGGTGATGTGCCCGGAATCGGCCGAAACCAGACTGCACAGACAGATGCCGCAAACTCGGCGCGTGCGCTGGTCCAGGG
>JBOGMI010000155.1:0-1110 GCA_050746645.1 Bryobacteraceae bacterium
TGTTATTTCAAGCTGAAGAACTACACCAATGCCGAAGGCATCCTGCGGAGCGCGCTGATGCTCGACCCGAGGAACACTTCGGCGACGTATCTGCTCGGACGCACGCTAATCGCGGAAGGCAAGAAGACGGAGGGCCGGTCGATGATGGAGAAATGGCGCAAGCTGACGGAGGGTAAGCAGAAAGTACTGCAATGAGTGGGACAGACCGCCGTTTTTCGCCGTCTGGCGCACCGGTGACCCAAAAACCTTAAATACGAAACAAATGCAGCGACGAACATTCCTACAAACAGCCGGCGGCGTTTTTGCCGCCGGGTTCATTGAGAAGCATAGCCAAGGCGCGGCGGCAAAACTGAGCGCGCAGCACGGCTACACTCCCGGCCGCATTCCCAACGAATATTCTTTGTTCCTTCCCGGTGAAAAGGAAGCTCTTGCACACACGCCTAAAGTAACCCGCGTCGAAAGCGGCTCCGTCTGGATCGAGGGCTCCAGCCAGCCCCTGCGGCCCGGTCAGACCACGGGCGGCTGGTTTGTGCTCTCAGTCTTCGAAATCAACGGCGACGAAACCGCCATCTTCGAGAAGAACGTAACTTACCAGGGCGCCATCATCTATATGACCCGGAACGAAGGCGTCATCTTGCGCATTCCCAAGCGCCTCGGCTATCTCTCTCACGTGCGGCCCCGGCCCATCAATGCGAAAGCGGTGCGTTTTACCCGGCAAACGCCGTACCATCCGGGACCCGACCGCTTGGCCGAGTATATCCTCCATTCCAATGAGGACCCATCCTACGAAAACGTCGCCGCACTTGGCCCGGAATATATCGGCTGGACTTTAGTCGGGAACGAGCAGGGTGGTCCGCTGGTTTCCTTATTTCTGGAAGCGGACGGCAAAAGCCGCCAGTTACAGGAATCGCCCGGCTGCAAAGCCACCTGGGCGCCCGATCATATCGACCTGGTATTCGATCCCGCCAGCTATCTGCCAGGCGGCTATCCCGCCCTGTATCGGTACGTGCACGGCTACAGCAAGCGCACGCTTCTCGGCGGCTACTTGCCCGTTGCCAACACAGGTGTTTGGAATCCCGAGACGAAATCCGGCTATGAGGTGATCGTGGT
>JBOGMI010000156.1:0-2012 GCA_050746645.1 Bryobacteraceae bacterium
TGGACATAAAGAGCTTCCAGATCAACCCTGTCCGATAGTTTTCGATCATCACCACCATGGGCGCCTGGTTGAGGCCCATATTGATGCGGGAGACCCAATCTTGCTGGAGGTTGAAGGCGTCGCGGAACCCGAAAGGCCCCCACAGACGGGCGCCGAGCTTCTGATAGAAAAACTTCAGAGCTGCCATGGATGCCTTCGGTGTATAGGGAAAGGCCGCAATCGCGCCCGTCGGAGCGATGGTGCCGTCGTCCAGGCTTGGGTGTTTAGGACTGGGCTCGTAGGCGCGATACCCGCGCGGGCCATCCACCGCCGTCAGGCCCCAATCGTCGGGGCCATAGCCTTTATAGTGTTTCGGATTTTGCTCACAGTAGGCGAGGTTAATGAGCGCCATAGCGCGGTTGTTTTTAAAGTAATTGGCAAAACGGTCACTTATATGCGGATCAAAAGCCATGAACGAGTATTGCGTAAAAAACAGCGGCCCACCCGTTCCGACGCCGAGTGGAAGCTTGATTCCATAGTAAGTTCTGCCGTTGATAAAGTATTTGGGCATTCCTGCCCAGCCGGAGTAATACATACTCGCTGGAACTCCGTGCGTAGGAGAGGCGATCGCGAGCAGATAGACCATCATGGTTTCGTTCCATCCGGTAATCCTGTGATTGATGTACCACGAATATTCGGGCGACCAATGCCAGAAAAGGAACTTACCGTGAGGTGTTCTGCGAAACCAGCGCCAATCGACGGTTTTCCACAGATGCGTGATCTTGTGATCGAGTTCCGGGTTATGGAAATACTGCCGGGCAGTGAGCAATCCCTCCATCAAAAACGCCGTTTCGACGATATCGGCGCCATTGTCGTACATGCCGAATACCGGAATGGTTTTGCCCGTCGAGCCATTCATAAAATGAGACCAGGCGCCGTGGTAGCGGTCTGCCTTCGCCAGAAATGTCACGATTTTCAGTAGGCGCTTGATCCCTTGCTGCCGCGTGATGAATCCGCGTTCCACGCCGACCACCAGTGCCATGATGCCGAAACCAGTCGCGCCGGTGGTCACGATTTTATCATTACCGGGCAGATCCTCGCGGGTCATGCCGGAGACCGGATGCGCGCCTTCCCAGTAATAGCGGAAGCAGGCGCGCTGAACCATGGTCAGGAGCTGATCGTCGCTCATCGGATGCGTCGATGCCCTGACGATCCGGGATGCGGACGACTCCTGATAGTTGCGGTTCTCCGCAGTTACTCGATAGCGCGCGGTTTGGTTAACTTTACCAAGGAAATCTTCGTAGTGATAGATACCGGGAACCTGAATGCCGATGGGGCGAAAGGCAGCGCCGCCGATGGAACGGTAGATCACATACCGGCCCAAATCCGCGCTGTGAACCGGATCCCAAGTAATATCGACGTGAAGCTCGTAGTCTTTCGCACGCGCATGAGTCACAGCGGGCGGGACCGGCTCGGCGCGATGCTCCGAGTCGATCTTCACTTCGTCCAGCAGCATGGTGTGCGGCGCCGCATCGGCTTTGCCTTGAACAAAGAAGACGCTGCGAACGCGGTGCGGCTCGAAAGCATGAACCGAGGCGGTGGCGAACTGGTCGAGCGGGATTTGGATCTGTGTCCATTTCCCGGCAGGAATGCCATTGCGCGCATACCGGGAGATATCGAGCGGATTGGTAAAGTTCTGGCTGGTATCTTTTAATACCATCCGCGGAAGATCGGCGGCCGCAATCGGCTGGGGCGAATAACACCAGAAGAAAAGCGTGTTGCCGGGAAAATAGAGCGGGCGGTTTCTAAATGCGTCTACGCGGATCTCGGCCACCCAGCCGCCGTTTGGCATTGATTTCCATTGCAACCGCAGCGAGTTCGGTCCGGTGAAAAACGTTTTCGTATCCACCGGCAGCTTGCGGTGTTCGAGCAGCAGCGTGCTCGGCGAAGATGCTTTACCGCTGCTGTAAAAGTACCGGTCCGTAGTCAGGCTGTTGTCGAAAATGACCCGTTGAAAGTAAGCTGTGTTTGCC
>JBOGMI010000157.1:0-7042 GCA_050746645.1 Bryobacteraceae bacterium
GCAACACTGGGTCCGGACTTTACTCAGCGCGCTCGTCATCGGCGTTCAAGTCATGTCGATTCTGACGCTGATCGGTCTCAGCCGCGGTTTGCTCCAGCAATCGGCTCAGCGCGCCAAAGGCACCGGCGCCGATATCTTTTTGAGACCGGGCACTCGCAACCAATTTTCGCTCTCCACCGGGCAGATGAACCAGAAGTTCGTGCCTTTCGTCGCCAAGCAGCCGCACGTCGAGCAGGCGGTTGGGGTACTGAGCGTCTTCGTCGAAATCACTACTACGATGAGCGGCGTGAACGTGCCCGAATTTTCAAGGATGAACGGCGGTCTTCACTATCTTGCCGGGGGGCCGCCCGCAGCGCCCGACGATCTGCTCTCGGACCAATATTGGGCGCGCCAGCATCACTGGCATGTTGGCCAAACCGTGACAGTTCTCAATCATAAGTGGCATCTCGCCGGCATTGTTCCGGGCGGCATGCTCGCGCGCCTCCTTGTTCCTCTCAAAACGCTTCAGCATCTCACCGGAAACCAAACGCCGCCGCGGATCTCGGAGATCTTGGTCAAACTCAACAACCCGGCGCTCACCAACCAGGAAGTGGCGCGATTCAACCAGCTATTTAAAGGCGAGCTGGAGGCGATTTCGATTGAGGATTTCGTTTCTCAATTCAGCATCAACAATATTCCGCAGCTCCGCGTATTCATTTGGGTCGTAACCGGCCTGGCGATCGTGGTGGGCTTTCTGGTCGTATTTCTGTCCATGTACACGGCCGTGGTGGAACGCACGCGCGAAATCGGGATATTGAAAGCTCTGGGCGCGAAGCCGATGAAGATTCTCGACATTCTGGTCCGCGAGGCTCTGGTGCTGGCGATTCTCGGGACCATTCTCGGCATCGGCTTCAGCTTCGCCGCCAGAGCCGTCATCCTCGGCACGGCGCCGGCCACGCTTCCCGTGATCATTGTCCCCGACTGGTGGCCCATCGCCGCGGCAATTGCTATTGGCGGAGCCTTGCTGGGGGCAATCTCTCCGGGGCTTAAGGCAGCGCGCCAGGATGTAATCGAGGCGCTGGCTTATGAGTAGCCCCGCCTCGCCGATCATCCGGGTGCGCGGTTTGAAGAAGGTCTTTCATTCCAGCGAGGTTCCGGTGCATGCGCTTCGCGACATCGATCTCGACGTCGCCCGCGGAGAGTTTCTCGCCATCGTCGGGCCGTCCGGCTCCGGCAAATCCACTTTGTTCCATATCCTCGGCGGACTCGCTCCGCCCACCGCAGGCGAAGTCTGGATCGACGGGCTCGATTTGCGCGCGCTCAGCGAAAATCAGCGAACCGAAATGCGCCAGAAGAAGATCGGCTTTGTCTTCCAAAAATACAATCTGCTGCCCACGCTGAGCGCGCGCAGCAATATAGAGATTGCGCGCGAGCTTGCCGGGACGACCGGTGAGCCACCCGGCTTCGAAGCGATCCTTAAATTCCTGGGAATCGCCAACCGCCTCGACCACCGGCCCAATGCGCTCTCGGGCGGCGAGCAGCAGCGTGTCGCCATCGCACGCGCCCTGGTGAACCAGCCCGCCATTCTTCTGGCGGACGAGCCCACGGGCAATCTCGACACCGAAAACGCAAACTCCGTTCTCGCTCTGCTGCGCGATCTCAACCGCCAGCAGCAGCAGACCATCCTCATGATTACGCACAACCCCGAAGCCGCCAGCTTCGCCGACCGCACCGTCGCCATGCGCGACGGCCAAATGCACGCGGTGTAATTCGGATTTAAGCGATTATGAAGCCAATACTCTTTGTCGCGATCGCGATGTTGCTCGGCGCTCCGCTGGCCATGCCGCAAACCGACGCCCGTGACATTCAGCCAATTTTGAAGCAACAGCTTCAGTCGCCGCAAGTCGTGACATTCCAACTTCAGCAGTTTCTGATGAAGAAGGCTCCGGAGCTGCCTGCTCCCTCTAGTGCCCAACAATGGACCGCCGAGGCAAAACGGATTCGCCGGCACCTGCTCCAGGATGTCATCTTTCATGGCTGGCCCAAGCAGTGGGTGACTGCGCCGCCCCAATTTCAGGATCTAGGCACCGTAAAAACTGGCAAAGGCTATCAATTGCACAAGCTGCGCTACGAAATCGTGCCGGGATTTTACGCGACAGCGCTACTGTACGAGCCGGACCCTCTCAATGGAAAAGCCCCTGCTGTGCTGGATGTGATGGGCCATTTCCCGAAGCTCGGCAACAAGCAGGAATTCGAGCAGAAGCTGTGCATCAACCAGGCTTTGAAAGGCATGATTGCGCTCAATCCCGAGTGGATCGGAATGGGCGAATTAAATGTGCCGGGGAATTCGCACTGGTACCAGGCCGATTTGAATCTGGTAGGCATGAACGGCGTGGGGCTGTTCTACCTGGCGATGCGCCGCGGCCTCGACTATCTCGCCCAGGATCCGCACGTGGATGCCAGCCGTCTCGCGGTGACCGGATTATCCGGAGGCGGATGGCAAACCATCGTGCTCAGCAGCCTTGATCCCAGAGTGTTGGTTTCGGTTCCCGTGGCGGGATATGCGACCTTGTCGGGAAGAGTCGCGCGAGTGCATGGCGAGCCGGGAGATCTCGAACAGAACCCGAGCGACTTTTTGATCGGAAGCGATTATTCCACACTCACTGCCATGCGAGCGCCGCGGCCGACCTTGCTCATCAACAACGCCGAAGATAGCTGCTGCTTTAGGGCGCCCCTCGTGAAGCCTTACATTTACGATGCGATCAAGCCCTTTTTCAACTTGTATGGAAAAGAAGCGGCGTTTCAGTTTCATCAAAACACGAACATCTCCGCTCATAACTATGGGTTGGACAATCGCCAGCACGCGTACGCCTTTCTGGTCAAGCATTTTCATCTTCCCGCCGGTGGGAAGGAGATTCCGGTAGGGCAAGATCTCAAAACCTACAAGGAACTGCTCGTGGGAGTGCCGAAGGATAACCTCACGATTCTAGGTCTGGCCCGAAAAATGGCCGCGGAAATCAAGCACTCGCCGATTACCTCGAAATCCAGAGCAGAGTTGCGGCAGGTGGTGCGCTATCACCCGGTGAGTGTCCATCGCGCCTGGGGCGAATACGACACTTGGCATAACCAGGTGGAATCCATTTCCTATCGCTTCGAGATGAGCAATGGACTCTCCGCAACCGGCGTTTGGCTGAAGCAGGTATCGACGTCGGCCAACGCGCCTCTGACGATTGTGCTAAACGACGGCGGCAGAGAGGCCGCCGCAACCGAGAGCTGGGGCCATGCTCCAGAAGTGGCGGATCGTATGCAGCGAGATGAGCAGTTATTGGTGCTGAACCTCCTGTTCACGGGTGATGCCGCGCCTGATCAGCATGCATACCTTCTCACCGAGATGCTTGCCGCTACCGGCGCAAGGCCGCTGGGGATGGAGACGGCTCAATTAATCGGCATCGCGAGCTGGGCGCGGAATAAATGGCATCCGGCAAGGGTTCGCGTGGAGACCACCGGCATTCGCACTCAGGTCGCTTCGCTCACGGCGGCTGCCCTGGAGCCGCATCTGTTTTCCCGCATTGAAAACTACGGCGGGATGCGCAGCTTTCAATATCTGCTCGAAAAGCCGGTCTCGTACGAATCCGTGCCCGATCTGTTTTGCCTGGATTTATACAAAGACTTCGATATCAGCCAACTGGAAGAGCTCGCCAGCCCGGCCCGGATATCGGAGTTCGATTCGGTCCATGCTCAAGGCGGGCATTAGTTTAGCAACCGTATCAAATATCCGGGTTAAAAGCGGAAGACAATAGTGTGGTCGGAGGAGACCCGTTTCCCGTTTTTCCAGGCGGGTGTAAATCTCCATTGCTTGGCGGCAGCGAGGGCAGCTTTCTGCACGCCGATGTCGATCTCGCGCGATGCGGGGGCGATCCGGGCGCGCTTCACTCGCCCGTGTTTATCGATGCGGACTTGCACTTCTACTTTGGTTCCGGGGGCCACCGCTCCGACCAGCGAACTGCGGAGCTTGGGCATGACTTGCTTGACAGCTTGGGGCGGGCGAAACAGACCGGCAGGAGGCTGAGAGTGCCGGCCATGCGGCGCGGAAGCCGTTCCGACCAGTTCGCCTGCTGTCCGGCCCCTAGCGAGAGGGGGCGGCGCTTCCGAGATGGGAGCGCGCCGCAAAATCTCCGGCCCGAGAGGGTTGCCGGAACCGGCAACCGCTTGTCCGGGCGACAACACTGTCGGAGCATCGGCAGGCATTTCCAGCGGATCGGCCGTGAAATGCGGCATTTCGAAGCGCCGCGGCGCTATTGCGCGCGCAACATGCCGCACCGGCGGCTTGCGGCTCGGCGCGGTTGTGCGTGTAACATGTTGCACCGGCGGCTTGCGCCGCGGCGCTATTGCGCGCGCAACATGCTGCACCGGCGGCTTACGGCTCGGCGCGGTTGCGGATTGTATGCGCGGCTTATGAGATTTTGGCGGCGCCACGGGAGGGGGAGCCTTTTTCTGCGCCCGCAACGCGGCTTGCGCCGGATCGAGCACGCGCAAGCTGTCGCTGAACACGGCGCCGGAGGTGTTGCGGATTTCGAGGCGAAAATTGACGTTTCCGGAGGCGGGGCGATACAGCACGGAGCCATTGGCAGCCTGCGTGGCGTCCAAAGAAAACTCGTGACGCTGGCCTGCGTCCTCAATGGTGAGGCGGCCGCCGGCAGGCTCGACGCCGGAGGCGCGCGGATTCCAACTGACGAACACACGTTCGCCCTGGACTTCGACGTGCATATGCAGGCTCGAAACCGTCCGCGAGGCATGGATGATTTCGGGCGCCACGCCGGCGCGTTTGACCCAGGCCTGGCGGGCATAAAACAGCGCAAACGTGATACCGGCAACCAGCGCGAAGAGAGCCAGGGATAAAAGCCAAAACGCGCGGCCGCGGTGGAAAAACCGGGTCCCAGGCGCAGTGGCGGAAGCGGGCGGAGGCGCGGCACGGCGAAGCGCGATCGGGCCGGGCGGATCCTGACGCCGGGCAGGGTTGAGGGAGCGGCGCGGATCGTTAGCCCGAGCGCGGCGCGTGCGGATATAAGTCAGGTCGTGAGCCTCACTCGTATCCTCGACGGCTTCCGGCGCGTGTGCAGGCGGCCCCGGATGCTCCTTTTGCGGCTGTGCGCCGTCGGACGGCTGCGCGGCGTGATCGGTGGCCATGCAATCGCTCCTTTCCGGACGAACGTTAGATGTTCCTCGCCCTTACAATTTAACTACGAGAGGAAGTGAGCGATGAAGCTGGGATTTGCCGGACTGGGGCGAATGGGATCGCCGATGACGCGCCACTTGGCGGAGGCCGGCCATGAAGTGACGGTTTATAACCGCACGCGCGAAAAGGCGGATGCGCTGGCCGGCGGCAGAATAACCGCGGCAAGTTCGCCGGCGGAAGCTGCGCGCGGAGCGGAAGCCGTGTTTACGATGTTATCCGACGATGGCGCGGTTGCGGAAGCCGTTTTGGGGCAGGACGGCGTCGCGTCCGGGCTGGCGCGAGGCGCCATTCATGTCTCGAGCAGCACTATCGGCACTGCGTTCGTCCGCAGGCTTGCGGAAGAACACGCCAAACGCGGACAAATTCTGCTGAGCGCGCCGGTTTTTGGACGGCCCGAAGCCGCCGAGCAGAAACAGCTTGTGGTAATTCCCGCCGGCGATGCGCACGCTATCGAGAAGCTACGACCGGCTTTCGAAGCCTTCGGCCGCCGCACTATCGTGATCGGAAGCGAGCCTTGGCAAGCGAATGCCGCCAAGCTCTGCGGCAACTTCCTGATCGGCAGCATGCTGGAGTCTTTCGGCGAAACCTTCGCGGTGATGCGCAAGTCGGGTATCGATCACCACCTTTTTCTCGACGTGGTGAATGAGCTGTTCGGTTCACCGGTGTACCGGAACTACGGCGCGGGTGTGGCGGACGAGAAGTTTGAACCGGCCGGATTTGCGCTGAAGCTCGGGCTGAAAGATATACGGCTGGCGATCGAAGCGGCGCGGGAAGCAGAAGCGCCGATGCCGTTCGCAAGCATCGTGCACGACCGGCTGCTCTCAGCGCTGGCAAATGGGCAAGGACATCTGGACTGGTCGAGTATTGCGCTGGTCAGCGCGCGGGCGGCGGGATTGGGAACGGGAAAATCGAAGGCAGCAGAGGGGTAAGGATCTGCTATGCCGCTTCTGTCTTCCGGTGCAAGACAATAAGCTGTTCCGGTTTCAGATCCACCATCGCGTAGGTTCGTCCCGCATCGTCAGAAAATTCAACGAGAATAGCTCGTTCGTCGTTGTGCTGCAGGTACTCCACAGCCGTTCCGATCAGGCCTTTTGTAAGGTTCCGGCCAGGCACATCCTCAAGCAGCGCAACTGGCGAAAGTAGCGGAATTTGAGTCACAAATCAACCCTCGCTTTAACGTAGCAGGTTGTCAGGCGAGGAAAATCTTCGGACGCACGTACAATCCAACCGCTCCGGACGATTGCCGATCGGAAGGAAGTGGTCACCAAGAAATCCAGAACATACAACTTCCCGAATCGGCTCTCTCCAATCATGACCACCTCTTCACTTTTTGCAGCGAGCAGCAGGCGATCCCGTAACCAGCCTGCCTGCGCTTGACGGATTCGCAATGCCGATGCAAATACCCGGGCTTTGTGTTTGCCATCTTCGTGATTGGGGTTCAGACAGTAGTCCCGCAGTTTTGCAATGTCGACGGTTGCGCGGTCTGGATTGGGAAGCTTCGTTGCACGCCCTTCTAGCTCGCGAAGCGCTTGATCACCCAGGCATGCGTGGCGGCATCATAGGCAAACGAGACGTCCGCCTGGTACTGGATCAGAGCCGGGCGGCCGCCGCAGGAGACGATGTTGCTGAGGTCGATTTCTGTCTGGTGCGTTTTTTGGCTGGGAAGATCGATGTTGTAGGTGCAGCTCGGGTCCTGACCGCGCACATAGGTCAGCCACTTTTGAGCTTCGCCGTTGTAATTCAAAAGTTCACCGGCGGTCTGTGGCGTGAGAGCCGGGGCCGAAGGGCGATGCGGAGGGCCACCGCAGGCCAGTCCGAACGCGAATA
>JBOGMI010000158.1:0-2643 GCA_050746645.1 Bryobacteraceae bacterium
CCCCACGGCTGCGGTGGCAGTCCATGGCCGCTCACTTGCGTCCAGGTGTTGCCGCCATCGCTCGAGCGAAACAATCCGCTGCCCGGCCCGTTGACCGGCGCGTAAACACTCCAGGGCACGCGATGGGCATTCCACATGGCGGCAAACAGTACGCTTGGATCGTCGGAAGCAATAGTAACGTCTGCCGCCCCGACATTCGGGCCTTTATACAAAACTTTCCGCCAGGTTTTCCCGCCATCGTTGGAGCGAAATACGCCGCGCTGCTCATTCGGGCTGTAAGCATGTCCCAGCGCGGCGACAAAGACCTGATTCGGGTCGCGCGGATTCACCACGATCCGGCTGATCTGGCGCGTGTCTTCAAGCCCAATGTGCGTCCATGTCTTTCCCGCATCGGTCGATTTATAAACGCCGTTGCCGGTCGCCAGATCGGAGCGAATATCCGATTCGCCCGTGCCCACATAGATCGTGTTGGGATCGGACGGAGCGACCGCAATCGCCCCGATGGAACCAACCGGCTCGGAATCGAAAACCGGGTTCCATGTGTTTCCGGCATCGGTGCTTTTCCAGACACCGCCATCGACCGCGCCGAAGTAGAATGTTGTTCCGCCGTGCGGAACGCCCGCGACGGCGACCGCGCGCCCGCCGCGGAAGGGGCCGATGGAGCGCCATTCCAGTCCTCCGAACAGAGCCGGTGAAATCGTCTGGCCATAACAAAGAGCACCGAACAAGAGAGCAAAGACTAGACGTGGCATGAATTTTCAACAATATCGTAAAAACGCCGCCGAGAGTACAATCGTCTATAGAAAGTCGCTTATGCCAGTCACCATTGGAGCCGCACCAGCGGCCGATTTTACACAACCTCTCGGAATGCTGATGGATTGCCATCGCCGCATCGAGCGCTTTCTGGGAGCGCTCGTCCAAGTTGCGGAGCGCGCGAAAGGAGGCGAGATGAACGCTATGGAAAAGCGCGACTGGCTGAATGCTCTCGAATACTTCCGCAATGCGGCTCCGCGCCACACCGCGGATGAAGAAGAGAGCCTGTTTCCCCGGCTTCGGAACATCGGCGGCCGGAAAGTCGAGGCGGCCCTCGATGATGTGAAGCGGCTGCAAGCCGAACATGTCCGCGCCGACGCAGTGCACGCGCAGGTGGACGAGATCGGCCGCCGCTGGATCGAGCAGCAGTCGCTGAGCCAGGAAGACACCACCCGGGTTCGCGGCGCCCTGGCGGAGTTGACACGCCTCTACGGCCCTCATCTGGAACTCGAAGATCGAACCTTGTTCCCGATTGCCGCGGAGGTACTGCCTAGGTCCGATCTATCGGAAATGGGAGCGGAGATGGCTCATCGCCGCGGTCTGGATAAATCCCGCGTCCTTAGCTGATCTCGCGCTTCGCTTGCGCGACGGCTTGCTCGATTTCGTGCCGGTAACTCTCTAGCAGTTCTTCGCTTTCCGCTTCGAAGCGCATTACCAGCACCGGCTGGGTATTGGAGGCGCGCACCAAGCCCCAACCGCGCTCGAACGGCACGCGCACGCCGTCCACATCCACGATCCGGCGTTTTTTCTTCACAATCTCCGCCACTTTTTCGATCACCCGGAATTTCACCTCGTCGCCGCAATCAATGCGCAGCTCGGGCGTTGAGAAAAGCTTCGGGACGCCTTCGAGCTGATGGGAAAGCGGCCGGCCGGATTTCGAGACGATCTCAAGCAACCGGAAAGCAGCGTAGATCGCGTCGTCGAAGCCGTAATAGCGGTCGGCAAAGAACATGTGGCCCGACATCTCGCCCGCAAGCTCGGCGTGCTCCTCTTTCATCTTGGCCTTAATTAGCGAATGCCCGGTTTTGTACATAATGGCGTTTCCGCCGAGCTCGCGCAGTTTGTCGTATAAAACTTGCGAGCACTTCACTTCCCCGATGAACGTTGCGCCCGGTTTACGAGAAAGTATTTCCCGCCCGAAGATGA
This sequence comes from Bryobacteraceae bacterium, assembly GCA_050746645.1. Classification (GTDB taxonomy): domain Bacteria; phylum Acidobacteriota; class Terriglobia; order Bryobacterales; family Bryobacteraceae; genus Bog-105. The sequence continues at coordinate 1,960 of JBOGMI010000158.1, forward strand.
GCAGCAGCATGTCGCCGAAAACCACTTCGCCGCGCTCGTCCACCGCTCCGATGCGATCCGCGTCGCCATCGAAAGCGATGCCCAGATCGGTCCGCTGCTTGCGAACGGCTTCCTGGAGATCTTTCAGATTGGAGAGTACGGTCGGGTCGGGATGGTGATTCGGGAAATGCCCGTCGCTTTCGAAGAACAGTTCTTCGGCCTCGATGCCCAGCTTTTCGAGAATGCGATGAACCACCGGGCCGGCAGTGCCATTGCCCGCATCGAAGACCACTTTGACCGGACGCTTGAAGGCGAACTGCGCAGCGATCGTGTTCACGTAAGGTGCGACGGCATCAACGGCCCGATGCGTGCCCGCGCCGTTTTCGTAATCCTCGCTCCGGATCAGCCGGTAAATCTCCTGAATCGCCCATCCGTAAAGTGTGGTCCCGCCGCAGACGGTCTTAAAACCGTTGTATTCGGGCGGATTGTGGCTACCGGTGATCATAATGGCGCCATCGGTCTTAAAATGCACGGCCGAAAAATAGAGAACCGGCGTGGGAACGACTCCGAGATCGAGCACCTGAGCGCCGGAAGCCAGCAAACCTTTGAGCAGCGCGTCGTGCAAACGGCCGCTGCTTAAACGGCAATCGCGGCCGAGCGAAATCGTGCGCCCGCTGTGACGAATGATGTAAGTCCCCAGCGCGC
>JBOGMI010000159.1:0-1961 GCA_050746645.1 Bryobacteraceae bacterium
AGCGCTCGAATTGCTCTGATAGTCCGTCACATTGCCTTCACCATCCAGCTCGCTCGGAAGCGGTGCGCCGAATGTGCTGGTGTAGAGAGATGCGTTGCCGACGACCACGCGCTTAACGAAAACGGTCTTGCCAGCATTCGTGCAGTAGCAATCCGGGTCCACATACGTCAGCGTCGAGAAAATCACCACTGCATTTCCCGTGCTCAAGCCCAGGTCGGGCGACAGATTCGCCAGCAACGTCTGATTGCTCGACTGCATAAAATCGATACCGTCAGAGTACATGCGCGCTGCGTCGCGCGTCAGTTGCGTGACTTCCATCTCGCGAATGAGATCGAGACCAACGGTGGCGGTTCCGAGCAGCAACGGCACACAGAACAGTGCGATCATCACAAATTCGATGACGGCGCTGCCGCGCTCGCCGGATGATTTGCGCAGGTTCATGGCTGGCAGGGCGTTGAAGCTTGGAGCTGAGTGCCCTGGGGGCTTTGCATGATGTCGGCCTCGCTTGCTGAAAGCGGAATTGCTGCCGAACTAATCAACAGCGCAGCCAGCGGCTTCACGTCGATATTGGCGACCGAGACCTCCACGACATCTCCGCCGGCGGGGTTGGTTACCGAAGACAGATTCGAAGAGGAAAAAAACTGCACAGTCACTTGGCAGGCTTTGGGAATAAAGCCGAACGAATGCTCCTGAGTGACAGTCTGGACTGAGCTGGCGAATGTAGTATCGCCAGAGAGCGCCTGCCCGGTGATGGCATACCGGACCCCCTCCCGCACCGCTTCCTGCAAACAGGCTCGCCCGAAGATCACCCAGGCCACGTTGATGATGATGAAAAACAATCCGAGCGTGGGCAGCAGCATGAAGGCAAACTCCACTATCTCCGCGCCCTTTTCGCCGGCCCGTGGGGCGGGCTTGCACCGGCGCGGAGCATTAGCTCCGTTCTGGAGCAGCTTGAGCCGCGGGAGCAGCGGGGCTAAAGCTCCGCGCGGGCTAAAGCCCGCCCTCCTATCCGGAGCCATAGGATTTACGGCAAAGTAGTCGTTTTGCGCTTCCGCCGCCGCCTCAAATAGGCCAGCAAAATCACAAAGGCCACGATCCACAGGATCGCCTGCACCGCCACATGACTCATTTCGTTCTCCTTTCGAAACGCTTGGGGAAAACCCGCCGCTATGGATCGCATCGGCAACAGTCGGCCGCTCCATTAGCCCGGTTCGGATTTATTTGGCCTGATTGAGCGAGTAGTACGCATAGTGGTACTCCCACGTAAACGTCTTCCCCGGCAGAACCGAAATGTGGATAAACGGTTCCACCGCAATTACCGAGCGAATCGACCAAAGACCTTCCCGGCTCAGCGGCCGGTTCCCTGCGATAGTCATGCCCGCACCGTCTTTGCGGTTTTCAATCCTGATCCGGTAATCGGCGGCCGTGTTGCCGAAGCCGGAAAATTCCGCCGCTACGACCTCGTGTCCGTGAAGTCTTCTTCGATACGTAAACCGGTGTCCGGCTATGTTGGCAAGCTGCGCGCCCTGGACGTGCTTGGGATGGATGGTGTAAGGCAGCGTAATCGTGAAATCCGGGCCGGTGGGCTGTTTGTCGAGGACCAGAAAATTATGGTCAAACAAGCTGCTGGCGATGGCTCTCCGGCCTGTGTTTTCCAGCCGGTGTTCGATCGTCATCTCCGGCTTTCCCGGAATCAGCCGCACGGTTTTGGAGTAGCGATAGGCATATCCGGAAGCGGGATCGGCCAGCACCTGCGTAAACTCCACCGAATTGCGTTTGGTGCGAACGCTCCATTTTCCGTGATTGACGATTGGATAAAGCCGGTACTGGTTGTAGGCTTTCCCGTCCGGCCGCCGCAGCACACCGACGCCGATTTTGATGAACGTTCCACCTGGTTTTGCCGCATTGAAGCCGAGCGTGCGGGAAAACTCCTCGACGGGCCCCGTGATGGCGCTGCACGG
>JBOGMI010000160.1:0-2271 GCA_050746645.1 Bryobacteraceae bacterium
GAAAGCGCCGTTGAGGACCGAGCCGTAGTGCTCTCCGCTCGTAATCAGGACGATCGGCTTGCCTTGGTATTCGAAATAGTGAGGATTCTCGCGGTTCAGCCGGATCGGCGCAACGCCCGCTTGCGCCGCGAGCGCAAGGAGCAGCATCAGCCCGAAGGGGTTCATTCCGAGCAGTATAGTAGAAACTCCTTGGTTGTCGCCGCCATCAGATGCCGAATAGCGTTTTAAGCTGACCCCGGCCATGCACGACACGAGCAGTACACAGACGGTTGGCGACCTCAAGGCTGCCGCTTTCCTTCGCGACGTATAACCAAATGTCGTCCAAATCGGCTTCGGCGCGCCGGGCTACTCGATGAGCCATTTAGCGGGCGGCCAGTTCGGAGAGGAGCCGGGCTCGTCCGCGTTCCTTCACTTCGCTGGCACGCTGCCGCCTCCCGCACGGCATCCTCTTCCGAGTGGAGCCGTCCGCTTTCGATGGCGCTGGGCGAACGCCTTCTGCTCCGCGGTAAGCTGTACCTCCATTTGACTTCAGTTGTAATGAGGCGGCAGACGCGGCTTCCACCGCCCCGGCAACAAAGCCTGGAATGTGCGCCATGGCCAGTGAAAAATCACCGCCGGTAGCTCCAAATCTTCAACATGGCGCGCGAAGGCCTTCGGATTCCCTTGCGCACGGCGCTGCACAAAGCGGCGGCCGCGCGCGAGCGCACGGTCCAGAAACAGCTTTTAGTGCAAACCAATGGCGGCATGAGCGCGGTCGAGTCGTTGCTGGATTTCCAGCCCGCGAACCTGTACATGATCGTCTTCGAGGAGTCAACCGGCGCCGCTCACTCGCAGCCGGAGACGCGAACGCCGGAAAGCAATTCCGGCGAAGAAACCATCCGGCATCTCGAAAGCGAGCTGGGGGCTGCGCAGGAGCATGCGCAGGCAGCCTTCGAAGAGCTGGAGACATCCAAAGAAGAGCTCCAATCGGCCAACGAGGAACTTGAGACCGTCAACAGCGAGCTGAAGCGCAAAATTGCCGAGCTCGACCACGTCAATAGCGATCTTCAGAATCTGCTCGGGAGCACGCGAATCACCACCATTTTTTTGGATGGCGGACGGAGTGGTCATCACCTTCACCGACGTGACGGATCTCAAAAGGGCGCAGCTCTATGCCGAGATGCGCGTGCAAGTGGCAAATCGATCGTTCTGCGAAAAGTTTGGCGTTGCCGCGGGAGAAACGCAGGCGTGTGTGTATTCTTTACGAACTCGGCAATGGGCAGTGGGACATCCCGGAGTTGCGGAAGGCGTTGACCGAACTGCTTCCTCAAAAGCACGTGCTGGAGGATTTTCTGGTCGAACACAATTTCCCGCGCATCGGACAGAGAACCATGCTGCTCAATGCGCGCCGGATGTGGCGCGAAAAGGGCGAGCCGGAGTTGATTCTTCTGGCTATCGAGGACATCACCGAGCGCTACCGCGACACAGAGGAGTTAACCCGTTTCAATCGGGCCGCGGGGGGCGCGAAATGCGTATGATTGAGTTAAAGAGGGAGATTAATGAACTGTGCTGCCGCCACGGCGAACTCACGCGGTATCCCCTCGAATTCGAGCGCGAAACCGAGACCCAACCGCCCCGGGCCAATCTCCCATGACGCCTGAAACCCAAAAACCGATGACCTCGAAACTGAGCCGGAAGCGTAAGCGCCCCCAGCATGGCATGGCGTGCCCAGCCCGATCAAGGGCGCTTACGCTTCCGGCTCGGTTTCAAAGGAGGAATTACCATGACACCGGCCATCGGCCCAATTCCCAATGACGCCCTGGTCCCGCTCGAATCAATCCTGTGTACCGAAGAGCTGACTCGCCGCCCCTCGCGCCCGCCGGATTATGCGACCGAAAACCGCGCGCTTGTAGCGCTGGCTCAGGCGCTCGCCGAATCGCCGGAAACCATTCTGCAGAAATTGGCCGACACGATTCTGGAGATTTTCCAAGCCCACTCCGCCGGTCTCAGCCTGGTGGCGGAAGATGGGAAGAGATTCTATTGGCCGGCCATCGCCGGGGCATGGAAACCCCACGTCGGCGGCGGCACGCCGCGCGATTTCGGACCTTGCGGCGACGTGCTCGATCGCAACGCTCCGCTCCTGTTCAAGCACTTCGAACGCCGCTACCCCTATTTGCTGGAGGCGACGCCCGCCGCCGAAGAGGCCTTGCTCATTCCTTTTTATGTCCACGGGAAAGCGGTCGGCACCATCTGGGCCATGGCCCACGACCATCGCCGCCGCTTCGACGCCGA
>JBOGMI010000161.1:0-3824 GCA_050746645.1 Bryobacteraceae bacterium
GACACCTGGAGGGACGGCATCCACTCCTACCTCACGTACCTGCGGGACCGTCTCGTCGTCGCCCGGGACCTCCTCGCCGACTCCGGGTCGATCTTCGTCCAGATCGGCGACGAGAACGTCCACCACGTCCGCGAGCTGCTCGACGAGGTCTTCGGCTTCGAGAACTTCGTATCTGACGTCGGCTACTTCACCACGAGTGGGCGAGCGTCGATCACGCTCGACAACGTCGCAGACCACCTTCTCTGGTATGCGAAGAGCAAGGAGGAGCTCAAGTATCGGGCGTTGTGGCGTCCTCGCTCTCAGACCTAGATCCGCGAGTAACGCCGCGAACATGAGTCCGCCATCCGCGACAAAGTGCCTCTCAACTGGGAGAATGGTGGTTGTAGCAACACCAGTGACCCCAGCAGAAAGGCACCTGTCAGGTGGGAAAGTTAGCGCAGCAAAAGCGGCAGCGTAAGGACCCCCGGATCACCCTCGGCTCCCCCGACGACCGGCTCACCCCGAGAGCCGGACTGCAGCTCGTGGCCAAGGTGAACCGGCTCCTCTTGATCACCGCGACCATCGACGAGGTGGCACCTTCGGTGAAGCAGCGTCGGCGCGGCCTCGGTCTGGGTTCGGTCGTGATGTCGCTCGCAGAGACGATGCTCGGTGGCGGGGACTTCCTGATCGACTTGGACCACCAGCGCAAGGACGCAGCCGGACTGGCCTTGCGCGCCGTGCCGGAGGTACCGGCGTCGACGACGGTGATCGGGATCGCGAAGCGCTTCGACCAAAAGGTGCGCCGAGGGTTGGAGCAGGCGAACGCCGCCCTCGTCGCCAAAGCCTTCGCCCTCTTGCCCAAGGAGCGCAAGGAGGCCCTCGCAGCTCAGCGCCCGACCATCGACCTGGACCCGACCACAGTCGAGGTCTACGGCCACGCAAAGGAGGGATCGGCCTACAACTACCAAGGACAGCGGGCCTACCGCCCCCACCCCGCCATCTGGGCGGAGGCCGGCTGGGCACTGGCCGCCGACCTCGGGTCGGGCAAGTCCGACCCACGCCCCCAGGCGCCCTCGCTCATCCGACGTGCGGTCCGAGCATTGCCAAAAGGGCTTCTGCGCCCGATCATGCGGGGCGACTCGGGGTTCTTCGACAAGGACGTCGCCTGGGCCGCGGTGGAGGAGGGCTGTGACTTCGCGATCGCGGCGAAGCGCAACGGGTCGGTGTGGCGAGCAGAGCGCGAGATCCCAGATACCACATGGCGTCCTGCGATCGGCATGGACGCAGAGGTCGCCCCGTGCTCCTACGTCCCGGTGGGCTGGCCGCCAGGGACGAGGACCATCTGCCGGCGCGTCGAGGTGAGACGGGACGAGCTGTCCGGCGACGCCCGCAGCCGCAGGCGCAGGACCATCGACCCCAACCAGTTGGCCCTCATGGAGACGGGCGAGGCGGAGGTCGCCTACGCCTACAGCTTCATCGTGACCAACCTCGAAGGCGACATCTTGGATATCGAAGCCTGGTTCAGGATGCGCGCCCTCGTCGAGGAGAGGTTGAAGGATGGAAAGCTCGGCCTGGCTCTCCGCCACCTGCCATCTGGCTACGAGGCGGTGAACGCGATGTGGATGTGGGCCGCCTTCATCGGCCTCAACGTCTCGTCGTGGCTCCAAGCGTTGACCGGCCACGACGAGGTCGGCGGCCGTGCGCACGGCAAGCGCTTGCGAAGAGAGCTCGTCTCGATCCCGGCGAGGGTCACCCGACACGGCGGGCGCACCGAGGTGCACTGCGCGCCCGAGGACGAAGCGGGCGCTTTCGGTGACGCGTGGCGAGCGCTCGACGCGCTGCTCCTTGCCGCGAGCCCGTAGCTGGCCGGAAATGCCCGGCCACTCCCGGAGGCGCGAAGTGGACGCCTCGTGGCCGGCAGTCCGAATGACAAGAACCCGGGCGCTCGGTTCCACGCGTTCACGTGATGGGACGTTGCGCACATCGTTGGCCGATCCACCGGTATCGTCCAGTTGCACTCAATCTGTCAGCCCCCTCTGAGACGTCAAGTTCTGTTACTCGCGGATCTAGGTCAGAAGATGGGCGAGAAGTCCTTCGCCGTCGGCAAGGCGAAGGGCGCCGTCGGAAAGCTGTCCCCCCGCCGAGTCGCCGGGCTTCGCCGGACGATCGTCGGCAAGGACCCCCGCCAGCTCCGGTTCGAGTTCGCGCTGTGGACGCGCGACATGGTCGGCGAGCTCATCTTCGAGCGCTACGGCGTCGCGATGTCCAAGTCGGCGGTGGGCCGGCTGTTGAAGCGCATGGGGCTCTCTCCCCAGCGCCCGCTGGTGCGGGCTTACGAACAGGATCCCGAGGCGGCTCGTCGCTGGAAGGAGGAGGAGTACCCCAAGATCGCCGCCAAGGCGAAGAAGGCTGGGGCCACCATCTTCTTCTGCGACGAGGCGGGGGTGCGCACCGACCACCATTCGGGGACGACCTGGGCAGAGCGGGGCAAGACCCCGGTCGTGCGCGGGACGGGTCGGCGGGCCTCGCTCAACATGATCTCTGCGGTCTCGGCCAAGGGCAAGCTGCACTTCTGCTTCGCTGGCCGGGTGAACGCCGGCAGCTTCATCGAGTACCTGAAGAAGCTCCTCTGCGACGTGAGGGGCAAGATCTACCTGATCGTCGACGGGCATTCCGCCCACACGGCCGGCAAGACCAAGCAGTTCGTCGCCTCGACCAGGGGGCGCCTCGAGCTCTTCTACCTCCCCCCGTACTCCCCCGAGCTCAACCCCGACGAGTGGGTGTGGAAGAACATCAAGCACGACCGGGTGGGTCGGGCGGCGGCTCGTTCGGTTGACGACATGAAGATCGTCATCGAAACGGCCGTGGCGCGGCTGCAGTCGTCCAAGGACATCGTCCGTGGGTTCTTCCGCTCCCCCGACCTCAGCTACATCGCCCTCTAGCGCCTACGACCCGAACGTCCAGTAATCAGCGGTCGCATTAGTATGACATCGGAGCGCTGGTCGTCCGGCGACGCGACGACCTCCGCCAGACCTTTCACCAGGCGCCCGAGTACTACCGCTCGGCCATCCCCGAGACGCTCCCGCTGAACTGGCTCGAGTACTCGATGGAGGGGACCCGCCGCTTCCGGGCGCTGAAGCTGTGGGCATCGTGGAAGCACATCGGCACGGAGGGGTTCGCGCGGCTCATCGAGCGATGCAACGACGTGGCGGCGGCCCTCGCAGACGCCGTCCGCCGGTCGCCCGACTTCGAGTCCGCGGTCGAAGTCCCCGAGCTGTCGATCGTGTGCTTCCGCCACATCGAGGACGGCCTCGCCGGCGAGGAGCTCGACACGCACCAGGACCGGCTCCAACGAGCCCTCGAGGTCTCCGGCGAAGCGTGGGTGTCGACCACCAAGCTGCGGGGCCGCACGTACTTGCGAGCCGGCGTGATGAACTGGCTGACTACCGAGAAGGACGCCGTGGGCCTGCTCGACAGCCTCCGGCGAGCGGCAGCGGTTCTCGCCAGTGAGGTTCGACCGGTATGAAGGTCTCTGACGACGGGCTGTCGTCCGAAAGCTCCGCCGTCATCGAGCTCCTTCCCGATTCCTCTACGGTCACCCAGGATGGGCACATCTTGGTCGGTGGCTTGGCGCTGGGCGAACTCGCCACGAGGTTCGGCACTCCGACTTACGTTGTCGACGTCGCGTCGTTCCGGTCCCGGGCTCGCGCGCTTCGCGAAGGACTTGCCCGGCGCTGGCCCCGTTCTGAGGTCCTCTTCGCCTCGAAGGCACTCCCCGCCCTCGCCATGTACGCGCTGGCGGCTTCCGAGGATCTCTCCGTCGACGTCGCCGGGGACGGCGAGCT
>JBOGMI010000162.1:0-4192 GCA_050746645.1 Bryobacteraceae bacterium
CACATCGCGAGGAGGCGTAGAGAGCTATGGCAACGAGGACGGCGTCCTTCGGCGTTGGCAAGAGGGAGGCCCACGATTCGAGTGAGTTCTACGCACGCGGTTTGATTTCCGTTAAGGAGACGCGCGATCGCCATGTGGTGACAGCACCGATCAGAAACGAGATCTTCCTGCAGTCGTCAGAGGATATGTATCAGCTGCCCGACAGCAGCGTCTCTCTCATGATCACCTCTCCTCCGTATCACGTCGGCAAAGAGTACGACGGGGAGTTCTCCTTCGAGCAATACCTTGCTCTCCTGAGATCCGTGTTCACGGAGACGTACCGCGTTCTGCAACCAGGAGGCCGAGCTGTAGTCAACGTGGCGAACCTGGGTCGGCGACCGTATCTTCCGCTTTCGCACCTAGTAACTGGGATCATGCACGAGATCGGGTACTTCATGCGTGCGGAGATCATCTGGCGCAAAGGCAAAGGCGCGACTGGCAGTTGCGCCTGGGGCAGCTGGAAGTCTCCGTCGAACCCCGTGATTCGAGATGTCCACGAATACTGCCTCTGCTTCTCCAAAGGACGCTTTGACCTCGTCACCCAGGGAGAGTCAACCATCTCGGCCGAGGCGTTCATGGAGTCGACGCTGTCCGTCTGGGAAATTCCTCCTGAGTCTGCCCGACGTGTCGGACATCCGGCCCCTTTTCCGGTCGAGCTGCCGAGGCGATTCATCGAGCTCTACACGTACAAGGGCGACCTCGTACTGGATCCCTTCATCGGGAGTGGATCGACGGCTGTAGCGGCGGTTCGTTCGGGACGTGCCTACGTGGGCTACGACGTCGACGATGGCTACGTGAAGATGGCACGCGAGAGAGCCCAGGAAGCCAGTAATGCCGCAGGACTAGGGTGATTGACGCGTCTACAGCCCACCGGGGGAGTGATGCCGACGAATGCGAAGCCTCGTGATGCTCAAGCAGGATGGCAGATCTATAGAGAGTCCGGCTACCAGGCGACCCTCGAAGAGGTAAACGCCGAGCTGACGCGACGGGGATTCGGTGAGATCAGGCAGCGCACGTACGATCACTACCGAAAACTGCATCGATACGGCTACCAGCGGTATGTGCCGATCAACATCGTGGATGTCGAGACTCATCACAGTCCACCCTGGGGAAGTCCTCTACGAAGCCGATACAGGCCGCGCCCAGCAAACATCGACGTCCAGCTGGTGGTGGTCGCCGGTTCACAGACGATTGTCATCGATGGACAGACTGTGGAACTGAGCAACGCCGAAGCTTCGGTTCGCGTGTCGACTGAGGCGCTGACTGGGCTCGCCGACATTGGCGTCTCCTCGCTGGAAGGTCTCCAGGTGCTTGTGGCCTTCGCTTCATCACCAGACGAGCCAGCCAGATCTGCAGAGGTGGAGCTGGTCTATCCCGATCCGGGTGAGCCGTTCACCGTTCTCACGTTGGCGTTTCTCACGCCCATCGAAACGTCCGAGATTCCGGGAGCGCAGCTACTGCCTTCCGGCGTTGTGACCGTCACTCTCGACGTTGTCGATCCCAACTCCCCTGATGTCCTCGTTCGAACCCTCACGGCCCTCTTCGAGGCCTTCGACGCGAGCCGCGTGTGGACTGATGAGATCCTCGCCGCCCTCGACGCAGACGGGCAATTTGCGCTGCCGACCGTCACGGTCTCGCAGCTGACGATGAGCAGCCCGTTGGTCGTCGTGCTGAGCGGAGCGGCTGCGGTACTCGGCTTCTTCCGCTGGCAGATCCGAGGACTGCTCAAGCTGCGACAGCAGTGGTATGAGGGAAGCGTCGTCAGGAGCGATGCTCACATCGGTGACGCAGAAGCCGTTTCGAGGGGCGCCCATGCCAAGCTGACTGAGGCGCAAGCTCGCAATATCGACGAGCAGACGCGGGCATTGCGGATCAAGAACGACCTGGACCAGAAGGTCGCGGAGATTGAATCGGCCTCAGCCCTAGCGGTCGTAGTGAGGCTGTTGGAACACTCGGCCCCGCCGTTAGCCGGAAGAACCGTCGCTACTGAACAGCCGGACCTCATAAGCGAGCTGTTCAAGAATCAGGTCCTACCGAGTCTTGAGAAGCTTCTCGCAGACACGCTCCGATCCATTGATGTGCAACCCGACGCCCCTCTCGAGGAAACGCTACGTGAGACCTTGCCCGAGGATGAAGAGGGGGCGGACGGCTCCGGGGAGTCTGATCCGGCATGATCGATGTGAATCGGGTGGTTCGCACGGCGCCGCCGCTTGCCTCGGAAGCTGCAAAGGAAGGGCGTGGCGCAAGCCCCTCAGGTCAACGCACCCAGGTCCCAGGCGGCGATGTCGCTGGGGTCGGTAGTTGTTCGGCGGCGCACTTCCCCGAATAATTCGCGGAGCTGCTCTTCGGCAACCTCCACGACGCAGTTGACGTCCGGGGTGGCACCGCAGCGCCGCTGGACAGCATCTTGATTAAGCGGAGCTGCTTGGGACCCGTGCGCACTGCGTTGCGGTGTGTCGATCACCGGGTATCGATAGTGAAGAACATATGTGGTTCCTTGGGCTCGGAGTACGGCCTGGACCGCCTCGCCGAGTGAGGGCCAGAAGTCAGTCACCACGGGGGATCGTAACTTGGGACCGATCCATCCCGCCGCTTCGCCTCCATCGTCACGACCTGCTGATGTGGCCGGCGCGGCGCATCGGACAATCGCGCCCCTGTTCAGCCACCGAGCGGGCGATCCGAGCGTGCCACATCCGCTGCGATGGCGTCGGCCGACGGTGATCGATCACAGTCAGCTACGGATCAGTTGTGGTCAGCCACGTTCGGCGATGTAGGGGCTCCAGTTCTCGGGATTCGTCCGTGACCTTGACGCTGCCTCGGTTGACTACCTGAGCTGGGCGACACGATCTCGCAGCTCAGCGGAGTTCGAATAAGACATCGTCTTCACCACCCGCTGACCAGGAGTTGTGTAGCCTCTGGTCGGCCCACCACCCTCTGATCCGGCCATCCGGAGCAGTTTTGGTAGCAGTTGCTGTCCCGGCCATCGACGCGTTCATCACGTCGGGGGTCGAGGCCGCCCAGGCGAGCTAGTGCAGCGTCTCAGTTTTAGGCGGTGATGTGATCGAGGGCGGTCCGACCGCGTCGTACCTTCTCAAGGATTGCCTCGGCCGTTGCGGTCCATACGAACCCCTTGGGGTCGTTGTTGTTGGCTTCGAGGTATTCTTCGATCGCCTCGATCAGTGCGGGCACTGATCCAAAGACACCACGACGGATCGCCTTGTCGGTCAGGTTCCGGAACCATCGCTCGACCAGGTTGAGCCAGGAGCTCGACGTCGGGGTGAAGTGGAAGTGGAAGCGCGGATGTTTGTCCAGCCACGCTGTGACGTTGGGATGTTTGTGCGTCCCGTAGTTGTCCAGGATCATGTGGACCTGCAGTCCCTTGGGCACCTCCCGATCGATCATCCGCAGGAACTTCACGAATTCGGTGTTGCGGTGCTTGGGCAAGCACTGGCCGATCACGACGCCGGTCAAGACGTCGAGTGCCGCAAAGAGCGTGGTCGTCCCGTTGCGCTTGTAGTCATGGGTCATCGTCCCGGCTCGACCCTTCTTGATCGGCAGTGACGGCTGGGTGCGGTCGAGCGCCTGGATCTGGGACTTCTCGTCCATGCACAGGACAACTGCCTTCTCCGGCGGGTTGAGGTACAGGCCGACCACGTCGACCAGCTTCTCCTCGAAGCGCTTGTCGTTGGAGAGCTTGAACGTCTTGACCAGATGGGGCTTGAGCCCGCGTGCCGCCCAGACCCGCTGCACGGTGGCTGGGCTCACGCCTTGGGCCTTGGCCATGCTCCGGCAGCTCCAGTGGGTCTCACCGGGTGGCTTCTCGTGCAAGGTCGCTTCGACGATCCCTGCCACCTTCTCCGCCGGGATCGTGGGCTTACGACCGCGGCCAGTCTTCACCTTGGCGAACTTCGCCAAACCCTCTTGTTCAAAACGACAGCGCCACGACGTGACGCTCGTGGCCGACACCCCGAGCTCCCAGCCAATCGCCGTGTTCGCCGACCCATCGGCAGCGAGCAGGAGCGCCTTGGCCCGGGTGACCTCCCGATGGGCGGCGGTGCGTGACTTGGCCAGGTTCTCCAGGATCTCTCGCTGGCTGGCGGTCATCTTCAATGGCGGAGTGGCGGCGCGCATGAGCCATCATACCCCAATCACC
>JBOGMI010000163.1:0-1017 GCA_050746645.1 Bryobacteraceae bacterium
AGAGCCACCACCGAGTGGCCTCGTGTTCGACAGGACCACCAGGGCGGTCAAGGCCGCACGAGCAACGCTCCGATTCTGCGTCAGCACCAGCCGAGCCAGGTGCGAGGAAGTGCCTTGAGGGCCCGGGTCTGCCCTGGAGGGCCGACAATGAGAAGGAGAGGGAGGCGCCGGCTCGCCCCGCACCGAGGTGGAGTCACTGGCCTGCCTGGTCTTCTGGGCGCCTCCCTCTCTGAGCGCCTCCTTTGGCCCTTCCTCTCCGGGGCGCAGTGCCCCACCCGGCCCGGCAGGTACTGGTAAGCCCACCGGCTGGTGGGCCAGGGCGCAAAGGCTTGCCGCCGGGAGCCAGCACCGAGTCGCCTCGTGCCCAGCGGGAGCGGCGCTCGAGTCGGCTGGCTCAGTTCCGTAGCGACACCCACCCATCAGGTCCTGCCTTCGGGTCGAGCGCCCGACGATCGGGCTGAGCGTCGTGGTGGAGTCTCGGTGGCCCTTCGCCTGTCGCTTTGGCCGAGGAGCTCGCTCAGCTGCTCGGCCAGGCGATCGGCGGTCCTCCGGCGCAGCCCGATGTGGACGATCACCGATCTCTTCCCCCGGCGCAGGCGCACCATCCAGGCCTCCTCGATGGGGCGGCTCCTGGAGCTGGCCGAGCCCATGTCGACCTCGACGCTCACAGGCAGGCCGTCGTCCTTCTGGTGCTGGCGGTGCGAGCGGACCCTGCAGGCGGCCGAGCAGAAAAGAGCCGGCCGGCCCGTGGTGGGCTCGGGCAGGGAGTTGTCGCAGCCCGGCCCGGCGCAGGTCGGTCGGTCGGTTGCGTAACGCAACGAAACCATCGGGTCTCCTCGGCCTCGCACGTCGTGGCTCATGACGTCATCTCCGCCCACAAGAACCCGGCCAGAGCCACCACCGAGTGGCCTCGTGTTCGACAGGACCACCAGGGCGGTCAAGGCCGCACGAGCAACGCTCCGATTCTGCGTCAGCACCAGCCGAGCCAGGTGCGAGGAAGTGCCTTGAGGGCCCGGG
>JBOGMI010000164.1:0-7719 GCA_050746645.1 Bryobacteraceae bacterium
TCCGCGAGCAGTGCCTCGCCCAGTCCATCGCCGACAATATGTGGCGCGTCCTCCGCATCCCCGCGCTCGAATCCGCCATCTTCTCTCGCGGCTATACCGAATTCGCGAAACAATTCGAGAACGAAGACCCGGCGGACCGTCTCGCCCTCATCGAGTGCCATGCCTTCCTGGCGTACGAAAAGCAGATCCGCAATCTACAGATCCAGGAAGCGCGTCTCCAGCGCCAGCGTGCCAAGGACATGGCCGAGCTGCACCAGCTTCAGCAGGAGCGTATCCAAAAGGAAAAGCAGCAGATGGAAGCCGCCGCCGAACTCTATCTCGCCGCCCGAAAAGGCAACCAGCCCTTCGATCCCGCCGCATTTGGGTTCGTTTTTTCAACTGCCGATATCCAGAACCATCTCAAGCGCACCCCAGCCGCCCCTCTCGCCCGCGAACAGAGGAAATCTCTTGTCCAGGCCGCGTGAGGGTTGGCTTACTTACTTTGTGCTGCTCAGCAGCGTTCTCGCTTTTTGTAATCCCGACTTGGCGCTGGCGTCTTGCGGGTCGAGTTGCAGCGCACGCTGGAATTGCCTGGAAGCTTCTTCGGCCATTCCTTGCTGCAAAAGCGCGCCCGCGAGATCGTCGTGGAAGCTGGCATTGCTCGGTTCGAGGCGAACCGCTTCCTGGAGGTGAGTGAGCGCCCGTTTTACTTCGCCTTGCCGTAAAAGGATGTAACCCAGATTGTCGTGGGCGTTGGCATTTTTCGGATTCAGCCGAAGCGCCTGCTCGAATTCTGCGGCGGCTTCGCTCCATTTCCCCTGGCTGGCGAGCGCGCTGCCGAGGTCGTTGTGCGAGCTGGCGTCGTCGGGGTTGAAGGCTAGTACGGCCCGGAACTGATTCGCGGCCTGGTCGAATTTTCCTTGAGTGAGGAGGATGACGCCGAGATTGTAATGCGCGTTTACGTATTTGGGGCTGCTATCGAGCGCCGCGCGGTAATGTTTGGCGGCTTCTTCCAGCTTGCCTTCTGCTTGTAGGGCGCCGCCGAGCGCCGTTTCTGACACGGCATCGCCCGGCCTGACTTGCAGCTCCCGCTCATAATAGGCAACGGCTTCCTGCATCTTGCCCTCGGCTTGGAGCGCCGCGCCCAAATTGAACAGCGCCAGCGGGTCGTGGGGATTCAGCGCCAGATCGTGGCGCATCATGGTTTCTTGCAGAACCAGCCTGGGATCGATGGATAGAGCCTTATCATGCACGGGCAGCACCTGAAGCCAGAACTCGGCCATATCGTCGGTCGCTTGGTCGCCGCCCACGATGCGCTTGGGCGGATGGTTCGGGTTGCGCGGGTTATCGACAGAATTGTCGTAGACGAAATGCATGTGGATGGAAGTCCCCTTAGGCAGGAACATCGGCTTTACGTAGCGGAACACTGCGGTCCATTCGGGATTCCAGTCCGGAATGCGGAGCAGCCATTTCTTTTTTCCTCCCGGGAGGATAGCGTAACCTTCAAGAGTTTTGCCCAGGTAATGCGCGTGCGGGTATACCGCAAATACTTCGACGTCGAGCGGCAGAGTAACTTCGTCTGTAACTAGAAAATGCCTATCTCCCGGCGGGATGTTAATCGCGTCCGTATGGTGCAGCTCGATCAGCATCGGGTGCTTGGTCGGCGGCTTGTCCGTAAAATAGAGTCCGATAACCGGCTGGATCTTATGCGGCTTACCGTCCGGGATCATGTGCATGTTGGCGATTAAGTCGGATCCCTTCTTGAGCGCCCAGGGCATGCCGTCGATTTGAGCAGCGGGTGCGGTACCGGCTTTCCAGAGCAGAAAATGGCCCTCAGGATTGAAACGGTCAGACTCAACCTCGAGGCTCATGCCCATAAAACCCGGCTGGCCCATGTCGCTCGAGTGAAGGCGGTACAGCCCGGTGGGATCGTAGAGCACATTGGAGTGAAAGAAGAGCTTGCGGTCGGCTCCGGGATGCAGGATGAGCGCCTTCACGTAGCGCGTCTTCTTGATTGGGACGGGAATAACGAAATTGCGCATCACATTCCTGCCGCCCGGTCCGTGCGCGGGAAGGGTGTAGGGACGCGCCAGCTTGAGGATGAGGTCTGGCTTACCAAGCGGCCAACGGGAAAACTTGGGGAGCGGCGGCAAGTCGGAGGGATTCCCTTCGGGCGTTCCCTGTTTCACCCATTCCTGGATGGTTTGCAATTCCTGGTTGGTCAGCGTGCGTTCGCTCTCGCCGACAAACTTCGCGTAGCCGGCTGCGGCCAGCCAGGGAGGCATGGAGCGGTTTTCGGTTGCGGCGGCGATCGCCGAAGCGTGTTTTTTCGCATCCGCGTAATCTGTCAGGCTAAAGGGCGCCGGCCCTCCTGGAAAGTGGCAGGTCGCGCATTTTTTGAAAAAGATGGGCGCGGCGTTGCGGGTAAAGGTGACCGCTCCCGGAAGCGGCGCAGCCAGCAGCGCGGCGAACAAGCAGAATAGACCGTACCTCAGCACTCTGTAACCACACTCTATCGTGTTTCCCCGCCCAATTTCTTATCGAAAAACTCCGCCGTCGCCTCGTAGGTCCGCACCCAATCCCGGTGACGCAGGAAGACGTGAACTTCGTTGGGCAGAATCAGCTCCTGGAATGGCACATGGTACTTGCGCAGCGCGTCGATCAGGCGCACGGTTTGAGAAAACGGCACCGTGCGGTCGTCGTCGCCGTGGATGAAGAGCACGGGCGAGCGCCAGGTGTTGACATGCGCCAGCGGGGACGATTCATAGGCAAGTTCTTTCGCTTTTTCGAACGTTTTCTCCTCTGCCGGGTCGAGAAGGGCCGGCTTATTGTTCCAAAGCGTGCTCCAGTCATGTACGCCGGAAAAATCAACTCCGGCGGCAAACAGGCCGGAGGCGCGGGCCAGCGCCAGCGCGGTCAGATAACCGCCGTAGGAGCCGCCCCAGATGCCAATCCGTTTCGGGTCCACATCCGGCCGCGATTGCAGATAGAGCGCGGCGCCCACGATGTCGTGGAACTCGCTCGCGCCGGCTGCTCCATAGTGGAGCGCCTCGCGAAAATCAAGGCCGTAGCCGATGCCGCTGCGGTAATTCACCGAAAGAACGACATAGCCGTGGTTGGCAAGATACTCGTTCAGCGCATACGCGTTCGAGTAGTAGTCCATGTAATGGAAGCCAAGCAGCATCTGTCGCCGCGAGCCACCGTGAACGAAAATGACCGCGGCATGACGGGCGCCTTGATCCGGGCTGGGCAGGAAAAGCTGGCAGTGAATCCGCATACCGTCTGTCGCTGTAATCATGACGGGCTTTGGCTGGACCAGATCGGCGGCGGGAAATTCGGCCGGAACGATATGCGGCGCAAGCGCTTTGGATTGCCCGCCGGTCCGCACCATGGCATGTGCGACTTCGTTGTAAGTAGAGGCAAGATAGGCGACGGTATCATCGCCGACGGGAGCCGGTTCCCATTGGATCCCTTGGCCGGGCGTAAGCTCTGTGGGCGCCGCGGATCCGGAAACTTCCACGCGCCAAAGATGGCGCCGGTCGATATCTTTAAAATTGCCCGAATAGTAAATAAACTTGCGATCGGGTGAGAGCGCCACAAACTCCACGATGCCTTTTCCGGGAGTTAGTTCGACCGCTTTGCCGCCCGCCTCGGGAATGCTGTATAAGTGATTCCAGCCGCTACGCTCCCAGGGAAAAACAAGCCGGTTACCGGCGGCCCAAAAAATCTGATTATCTGCCTCGATGCCCCGGAACACGCTGCCCGGGCCGGGAGCCGCTCGGAATACAAGATGCGCGGCGTTGCCGCGAAGATCGAAGCGGCGAATCGACCACGGCACGCCCTGGCGCCGTGGCCCGCGCTCAAAATGCCGCGTCGAGGGAATACGCAGATAGGCGATGTCGGAACCGTCGGGCGACCACACGGGATTGGAGTCGTAATCGACGCTCGGGTCCAGGTAGCGGATGATGTTTTTCGAGAAGTTATAGATGCCGATGAAGCTGTGATCGCCGCGCTCGCTGACAAAGGCCAGGCGCGAGCCATCGGGCGACCAGGTGAGTGAGTCGGAATTCCATTTCTGTTGTAGCAATTGTTTTGCACCACTGCCGGAAGGCGTCATGGTCCAAATCTGGCCGCCGCGCAGAAACGCCACCAGATCGCCCTTGGGAGAAACCGCTGCCGCTTGCCCCGCTACTAGCTCGCGTGCGGGCGAACCGTCCAAATTAGCGCGCCAGATATCCTGCCCGGGTTCGGTGAGCGAGAAATTAGCATTCGGGTTCGAGCCGCCGTTCTCGAAATCGCCGCCGCGGGTAAACAAGACATAAGTTCCGTCCGGAGCCCATGCGAGTTGGGCGAGATCTTGCCCGTCGTCCGAGTTGAATGCGGTCAGTTTGCGGGCTCTCCAATCGGGCGCGCTCGCCGCCCAGACATTGCGCCGCCCCTGCGCATCGTCGAGCCAGGCGACGCTGGCCTGGTGGGGAGCTGCGCTCAGGGAGTTGGCGAATGGCGCGCTCATCACCTGTTTGACAGTGAAGGAACCGGCAGCCTGCAGGCAAGCGGCAGCGCTCAGCGCCAGAACTGCGCAGCGAATAGTCATTGGGCTTATTCTGCCACCCGAGATTTCATCCGCCCCGGCCGCACTTTCTTCTTTGAAACTGCTGATCGTCTTTGGAACCCGGCCGGAAGCCATCAAGCTCGCGCCGGTGATCCAGCAGGCCGCGAATACCCCGGGCCTTCTGTGCCGGATTTGCGCTACGGGCCAGCATCGGGAAATGCTGTCGCAAGCGCTCGATTTCTTCGGTATCGCGCCCGATTACCACCTGAATGCCATGCGCGAAAATCAGGATCTGGCGGGGCTAACTGCCCGCATTCTTCAAAGTCTTGTGCCGGTGCTCGCTCGCGAGCGGCCCGAGATGGTGATGGTGCAAGGTGATACGGTCTCCAGTTTTGCCGCTACGCTCGCGGCCTTTTATGCACGGATCCCGGTGGCGCACGTCGAGGCCGGACTGCGCACTTACGATCTTTCCGCTCCCTTCCCCGAAGAAGGTCTACGGCAACTGACGGCGCGGCTGGCTGCCATCCATTTCGCTCCGACGGAGGGGAATAGGCGGGCGCTTCTCGCGGAAGGCATCCCGGCGGATCGCATCGTGGTCACGGGCAATACGGTGGTCGATGCGCTGCTGTTTGCCCGCAAGAAGTTATCTGCTTTCCCGCTTTCACCGCTGCGAGCCTATCTGACCGATGAGCAATTCGAGCGTGTGCGCAATGCCAAGCGTCTCGTGATGGTAACGGCGCATCGCCGCGAACATTTCGGCGCGGGCCTGCGCAACATTTGCCTGGCTCTGCGCGCGATTGCGGACAACCATCCCGAAGCTCTTCTGGTTTATCCCGTACATCCAAACCCCAATGTTGCGCCGATGGTGGAGAAATTGCTCTCCGGCTGCGCGAATATCCTGCTCACGCGGCCTCTCGACTACCCCGCGTTCGTCAGCCTGATGGAGGCAAGTTACCTCATCATCACCGATTCCGGCGGCGTGCAGGAAGAAGCTCCTACGCTCGGAAAGCCGGTGTTGCTGCTGCGCGAGGCAACCGAGCGTCGGGAAGCGGTCGAGAGCGGACAGGTTCGTATCGTAGGCACCGATCCGCAGTGCATCGTGGCGGCGGCGCGCGAGCTACTTACCTCCGAAGCCGGCTATCGCCGTATGATCGCTGGTATAAACCCGTATGGAGACGGACATGCTGCTTCCCGCATCGTAAACCGTCTTCTGGCCGATCGGCACCCTGCCCGCACCGCGGTCTCCGCCTGAACGCCCCCAATTCTTCTAGAGCAACCCATCGGAGACCACATCTCTCTAATTTTTGGGAGGGACAGGAGAAGATTTATGGAACGAACATTTCAGCATAGAGCGCTTTTAGTCGCAACCAGTCTATTCCTTTCGGGCGGGCTACTCGCCTTTGCCCAGCAGCAGCCAGGGGGCGCGGGTCAGCCGCAGCAGCAACCGATGCCTCGGCAGCAACAGCAGCCGGGAATGGGTCATCCCGGAAGTCCCGGCTACAATCCGGGCGCGGTCAACAATCCACCGGCGCGGCAGAAAGTGAATGATAAAAAATTCGTGAAGAAAGCCGCCGAGGGTGGAATGACCGAAATTGCGATGGGAAAGCTCGCGGCACAAAAAGGAACTACGCCGGCGATCAAGCAATTCGGCGAGAAGTTAGTAAACGATCACACCAAGGCCGACAACCAATTGAAACAGGTCGCGACCGAGGCAAACGCGAACCTTCCGAGTTCCCTGAGCAGTAAGCACCAGAAAGAGGTAAACAAGCTAGCCAAGCTTTCCGGGAAAAAGTTCGATAAAGCGTTTGTCAAACGTGCGGTGAAGGACCACAAGAACGACATCGAGGAGTTCAAAGCCGAGGCACAGGGAGGCTCAAATTCGGCCGTGAGACAGTTTGCCTCGAACAATCTGCCGGTTCTCCAAGAGCACCTGAACATTGCCGAGAGCCTGAAAAAGAGCAAGGGCCAGAGCGGTATGGGTAACCAGAATGGCATGAGCGGCCAAAACGGCGGTATGCGGGGTCAGGGGACGCAGTAGTCATCGCCACCCTGACAGAGCGCAAAAACACTACTCGGAAAAGAACAGGTACTTGCGCCACTGAGTATCGCTGCGTCCGAGCAGCCGCATTAGATGGCGGCTGGTATGCAGCGTAAACGGACGGGGCGGGCGGAGTAACTTCATGCCCGCTTCTTCCGGTGTCCGGTTGCCTTTCTTGTTATTGCAGGAATGGCAGCAGGCGACCAGGTTCTCCCAGGCGGTTTCGCCGGCGCGGGAACGCGGAATAACGTGGTCGAGCGTCATCTCGCTCGAAGGCAGGGTGTGATGGCAGTACTGGCAGGTATAGCGGTCGCGCATTAAAATGTTCTTGCGCGACAGCGCCCGTGTCTGGTGCGGGATTCTGCGGTACTCCAGCAGCCGGATTACCGAAGGCACCGCGAGCGCTTGCTTGGCCGAATGCACTTGGGCCGAAGCCAGCTCTTCGGCCGAGGCGACTCCCTTAAGGATGAGCACAATGGCCCGCCGAGCGGCGCAAATGTTGATTGGCTCGAAGCTGGCGTTCAGCACCAGCACCGGGCGGAGCAGCCGGTTTGCCGGGGCCGGGATCATCCGAACGCTCCCATGGTCATCTCAGTCGCTTCGCCGGCCGGCCAAGCGCGCCGGTCCGCACGAGCCACCGCCAGCACCGAGACATGCGCGGCGCCGGCGGCCTTGAGAGCTTCGGCCGCTGCCCGCAGAGTCGAGCCGGTGGTCAATACGTCGTCGATCAGAAGCACACGTTTGCCCTTAACGCGTTCCGCCTTCCGCACCGCGAAAGAGCCTTGCGGACTCTGCCGCCGCTGGGCCTCGTCGAGCGAAGCCTGCGGCGCTGTGTAACGTCGGCGGCGGAGATTGTTGGCGAGCTTTAGCCCCATCCGCCGCGCTACCGGCCGCGCAAGCAGCTCCGCCTGATTGAAGCCGCGCGCCCACCGCTTGCGCCAGTGCATCGGCATCGCCATTACCAGATCAAACCGTTCGTTTAGCGGCAGCGCGCCTAGCAAGCGGCGGCTGAGTGGTCGCGCCACCGTCACCACTTTTCCGTATTTCAGCAGCCGAATCAGGTCACGCAGCGCGCCTTCGTAGCT
Organism: Bryobacteraceae bacterium; assembly: GCA_050746645.1. Lineage (GTDB taxonomy): Bacteria > Acidobacteriota > Terriglobia > Bryobacterales > Bryobacteraceae > Bog-105. The sequence continues at coordinate 7,655 of JBOGMI010000164.1, forward strand.
GCCAAAAGCGTAAGCGGCGTCGAAATTCACCAGCCCTTGGCGGCAGGTCTGGCAGAGCCCATGCT
>JBOGMI010000165.1:0-4315 GCA_050746645.1 Bryobacteraceae bacterium
AGCGGGGGCGCATCGTCATCATGGCCGGCGGGCAGTATGAGACCGCTTTCCCCTCCGGGCGTTTTTATCAGAAGAACTGCACCCTCTACGGCTTTACCGTGACCGACGCCACGGCGGAAGAACTCAAGCTCTATGCCGCGGAGATCAACCGCTGGCTCGAACAGGGAATTTTGCAAGCACGAATCGACCGCACCCTGCCGCTTTCTCAAGCCGCCGAAGCGCATCGGCTGGTCGAAAGCGGACATACGTTTGGAAAGATTATTCTGGAACCGGAACGTTGAGGATCGCTAACTTTTCAAGACTATGGGCTAGCTCTAAATCCCGGTCTGTTATGCTATACGTGTTATGCCGTAAATAATGATCAAGTCGTTCGCAGACAAGCGAACGGAAATGCTGTTCAACCGCATCCCCGTTCGTGCGTTCAGCGCTTTCGAGCGGCCGGCTTTAAAGCGGCTCATGCTCTTGCATCGAGCGGAAAATCTTCAGGACCTGCAAGCGATCCGCGGCAATCGCCTCGAAGCTCTGAAGGACGAACGTGCGGGCCAATTCAGCATTCGGATCAACGACCGATGGCGCATTTGTTTCCGCTGGATGGAAGGTGACGCCTATGATGCAGAAATTGTGGATTATCACTAAAGAGGAATGGCAATGGCAAAGAAATTAGCTTCTGTTCACCCCGGTGAGATCCTCCGAGACGAACTCGAAGAGCGCGGCCTGAGTGCGAATGCCCTCGCCCGTGCCCTTCGTGTCCCAGTAAACCGGGTGACGGAAATCCTTAATGGAAAACGTGCGATTACAGCCGATACGGCGCATCGTTTAGCCCGGTACTTTGGCACGTCGGCGCAAATGTGGATGAACCTGCAGATGGACTACGAATTGGACACGGTGGACCCCGCAAAAATACGGCGCGAAGTCTTGCCGTTCGCAAGCTAATGCACATCCCGAATGCCTGATGCGCTATCCTGTCAGAGAACCCTTCCGTGAAACAGGCCGCCAAGTCTGTGCTTGACGTCCGGTTTCGTTGCTTATACACTAGTAGGGTTTGCGAGTTGATTCTTCGGCTTGCGCGCTACCATGCTTTAACCAGCATCCGGCCGTGAGTCGGGCCCCGCTACTGGGCCAATAAGCCGTTCGGAATCCCGAGCGAGTGACGTTGGAACCCGGCATTGGGCCATATCCGAAGCAGTTACCCTCGCGTTTGAGGCCGGTGAAGACGCTATATCGGTCTTGCTAACAGAACCGCGACCGTTAGGAAGCGGAAAACCCCGGAATCGGGCAGAACGAAGATTTTTTGGATTAAAAAGGATACGAGTGCACGGGCCTGGAGCGCCCTTGTGCGCGGCTAACGAGAGATGCCGACGTTTAATCAACTGGTGCGAAAGGGGCGCAGGCCGACCCGTTACAAGACGGCCAGCCCGGCGCTGCAGGCTTGCCCGCAGCGGCGCGGCGTGTGTACGCGCGTGTATACGACCACGCCCAAGAAGCCGAATTCGGCGCTGCGCAAAGTCGCCCGCGTGCGCTTGACCAACGGAATCGAGGTCACCACTTATATTCCCGGCGTCGGGCACAATCTGCAGGAGCACTCGATCGTGCTGATCCGCGGCGGCCGCGTGAAGGATCTCCCTGGCGTTCGCTATCACATCGTCCGCGGCACGCTCGACACCGCCGGTGTTGCCAACCGCAAACAAAGCCGCTCGAAATACGGAGCCAAACGGCCCAAGGGAGGAGCTGCCGCCCCGGCCAAGAGGCGGTAGGAGATACGAGATATGTCACGCCGCAGACGCGCCGAACCGAGAGAGATTGTCCCCGATCCGCTGTACAACTCGACGCTGGTCGAGAAGTTCGTGAACTCGATGATGTGGGACGGCAAGAAAAGTACTGCCGAGCGGATCTTTTACGGCGCCATGGACACGCTGCGCGAGCGTTCCGGCGACGACCCGCTGAAGCTATTCAAGAAAGCGGTGGAGAACGTCAAGCCGATGCTTGAAGTGAAAACCCGGCGGGTCGGCGGCGCCAACTACCAGGTGCCGATCGAGGTGCCGCAAAACCGGCGCACCAGCCTCGCGCTGCGCTGGATCATCACTAATGCCCGTCACCGGCCGGACAGAAGCATGGCCGCCAAGCTGGCCAACGAATTGAGCGATGCCGCCAACATGCGCGGCGGCGCCGTGAAGAGGAAAGACGATGTGCACCGTATGGCCGAGGCCAATAAGGCTTTCGCGCACTATCGCTGGTAGGAGAACCGAAGCCGTAAGCGTGAGCGACCGGGTTACCCAATATTTGCAATTGAAGTAAGAACTATGCCCCGCACGATTCCATTAGAAAAAATGCGCAATATCGGCATCATGGCGCACATCGATGCCGGTAAAACAACTACCACCGAGCGCATCCTGTATTACACCGGGCGGACGCACAAGATCGGAGAGGTGCACGAGGGCACCGCCATCATGGACTGGATGGCGCAGGAACAGGAGCGTGGCATCACCATTACCTCCGCCGCGACCACCTGCCAGTGGACCGATGTCACGATCAACATCATCGATACACCCGGCCACGTCGACTTCACAGCCGAAGTCGAGCGCAGCCTGCGCGTGCTGGACGGCGCTTGCGCCGTCTTCGATGCCGTTGCGGGAGTGCAGCCGCAGTCGGAAACCGTGTGGCGGCAGGCCGACAAATATCATGTCCCGCGCATCTGTTTTATCAACAAAATGGATCGTGTCGGCGCCGATTTCTACCATTCGATCGATACCATCGTGGAGCGGCTGAATGCCCGGCCGGTCCCCATTCAGCTTCCCGTTGGCGCCGAAGATCATTTCAAGGGCGTCGTCGATCTGGTCACGATGAAAGCTCGCATCTGGCGCGAGGAAACCCTGGGCGCCAAGTACGACGACGTGGAGATCCCGGCGGATCTCGTGGACAAAGCGAAAGAGTATCGCGAAAAGCTCATCGAAGCGGTCGCCGAGAGCGACGACACTTTGTTCGAGAAATTCGTCGAAGGTAAGCCGATTACCGAAAAGGAATTGGCCGCCGGAATCCGCAAAGCCACCATCCTGCAAAAGATTTTCCCCGTGATTTGCGGCTCCGCCTTCAAGAACAAAGGCGTGCAGAACCTGCTCGACACCGTACGCGACTATCTTCCTTCGCCGCTCGACATTCCGCCCATCAAGGGAACCGAGGTGGATAACCCCGAACTTCCCCTCGAACGCCACGCGAGCGACGAAGAGCCGTTTTCGGCTCTGGTCTTCAAGATCATGACCGATCCGTTTGTGGGCCAGTTGTGCTTCGTGCGCGTCTATTCGGGTAAGCTCAATGCGGGCGAATCGGTATATAACGTCAGCAAGGCGCGCCGGGAGCGCATCGGGCGGCTGGTCAAGATGCACTCCATTAAGCGCGAAGAGATGCAGGAAGTCTACGCCGGCGATATCTGCGCCGTAGTCGGCCTGAAGACCGTCATCACCGGCGACACGATTTGCGATGAGAAATCGCCGATTCTGCTGGAATCGATCGACTTCCCCGCGCCGGTCATTCAGCTTGCCATCGAGCCGAAGACGAAAGCGGATCAGGAAAGACTCGGCATGGCGATCCAGAAGCTGGTTTCCGAAGATCCCACGCTGCGCGTCAATACCGACCAGGAGACCGGCCAGACCATTCTGGCCGGCATGGGCGAACTGCATCTGGAGATCATCGTCGATCGCATGAAGCGCGAGTTCAACGTGGAGGCGAATGTCGGCAAGCCGCAGGTCGCCTATCGCGAGACAATCCGCGCCGATGCCGAAGGCGAAGAAAAATACGCCAAGCAGACCGGCGGCCACGGCCAGTACGGCCACGTGAAGCTGCGCATCGCTCCAGCGCCCGGCAAAGGCTTCGAGTTCGAAAATGCGATCGTCGGCGGCTCCCTCCCCAAGGAATACATTCCCGCCGTGCAAAAGGGTGTCGCCGAGGCGCTGGAAGGCGGCATTCTCGCCGGCTATCCCATGGAAGACGTTCATGTGACGCTCTGGGACGGCAGCTATCACGAGGTCGATTCGTCCGAAATGGCGTTCAAAATCGCCGGCTCCATGGCCGTCAAAAAAGCGGTGGGCAAGGCCAAGCCGGTGCTGCTCGAGCCTGTCATGCGCGTCGAAGTCACCGTGCCCGAAGAATACATGGGGCCGGTAAACGGCGATCTGATCTCGCGCCGCGGGCGCCTGGAAGGAACCGAAGTCGCCGGCGGCACGCAGATTATCAAGTCCATGGTGCCGCTTTCGGAGATGTTCGGCTATGCGACCGAACTGCGCTCGCGCACGCAAGGCCGCGGCAGCTTCACAATGCACTT
>JBOGMI010000166.1:0-3473 GCA_050746645.1 Bryobacteraceae bacterium
ACGAACATGGGCATGCGGGCCAGCGTCATGCCGGGACAGCGGGCGCTGATGCAGGTGGCGATCACATTGAGGGAAGTGGCCAGACTGCCGAAGCCGCCGAGAATGATGGCCAGCGCCCAATAATCCGAGCTCGGACCGCGCGAATACGCAAGTTCGGTCAGCGGTGCATAGGCAAACCAGCCGGCATCGGGGGCCGATCCGGAGCCGCCTAAACCACCGCCGCCTATGTAGCTGAAGTAGAGCAAACAGCCGCCACAGAGGAACATCCAATAACCGAAGGCATTCAGCCTGGGGAATACCATGTCGCGCGCGCCGATCATCAGCGGCACCAGGTAATTCGATAAGCCCGAGATGACGGGCATGGCCAGGAAGAATATCATGGTGGTGCCGTGCATGGTGAACAACCGGTTGTACGTATCCGGCCCCACTACGTCGTTGTTGGGGAACATCAACTGCGCGCGGATCACCATCGCCAGGCAGCCGCCGATGAGCATAAAAATGAACGCGGTTCCGGTATACATGATGCCGAGCCGCTTGGCGTCGACGGTCGCCACCCATTTCCAGAGCGCCTGGGAAAAGGAAAACTCCGCGGGGCTCGGCGCGGGCTTTGGGAGTGGGTAATCGATGGTTGTTGCCATGGCTACTTCAACGTCTCCAGGTAGGCGACCACTTCGGTTAATTGCTGATCGTCCAAGTGCATATCGGGCATTTTGCAGCCCACCTTGTATTTCTGTGGATCATTGACCCAATCGCGCAGGTGCTGCGGCGTGTTCGACAGCACGCCCGCGCCCAGCGTTTGACGGCTCATGAGGTGCGTCAGGTCGGGAGCGAACTTGCCCTGCGCGATGGTCCCGCGAACGGTGTGGCAGTTGATGCAGGCGAGCGAATCGAACACCGCTTTGTCCTTGGCGACGCTGGGATCCTCGACCGCGGGCTTAGCCTGCCAAGCGGCCCATTTTTTGAACTCGGGAACCGGCTGCACAATGGCGCGCAGACCCATGTGCGCGTGCTGCGTGCCGCAATATTCGGCGCATTGGCCGATATACACGCCGGCTTTGCTGGGATCCATCCAGAGGAAATTGTTCCGGTTCGGGATGACGTCGGTTTTGCCGGAAAGCTGGGGAATCCAAAAGCTATGATCCACGTCAGCGCTCTCCAGAGTGAAAAACGTGGCGTGGTTTCCCTTCTGAGAAACCGGCATGTGGATCTCGTTCGCCGTGGTGATGCCTAAATCCGGATAATGCACCTCCCACCACCACTGATGCCCTACGACAGTGGCATACACCGGGTTCGAGTGTGGCGCTGGTTTGTGGGCCTGGATGCCGCGAATCACGCGCGCCGAGACTCCGATGAGCACGAAAACGATAAGGATCGGGATCACGGTCCAGGCAAGCTCAATCTGGTTGCTGCCGTAAACCTGTGGCGGCTCCTCGAACTCTTGTTCGTCGCGCTTGGCACGATAGTGAACAAACGCATACACGATCATTCCGCCAACGACCACAAAGATGACGGCGCAGATGGCGATCGTCAGAATGGCGATCCCCTTTTCCATGTGCGCCGGAGTTGCGACGGGGTTGAATGTATCCGCGATGCGGTTCGCATGCGAGCCGGGCACGGCCATCTGCAGCAATAGCGCCGGAACTGTCACAAGGCAGTTAATCCTTCCTCCCATATTGCCGAAGCAAAGAATTATCATAAACCCACCCGATTGGAAAGAATGCTGAAATGGCGGCCGGCACATTATCCTTCCATTTGTCAATGACCTGGAAACCTTTCGTCGAGAATTTGCCGGCGGCCCAGGCACGTTATAGTGAAGGCACTACGATGGCGCTGGAAGCCGGCGAGAGACAGATCGAAGGCATTGTGCTGTTCGATCTGCGCGGGCGCTTGGTGGCGGGCGAGGATGCCGAAGATTTCGAAATGCGGCTGGCCGCAACCCTGGCGGCGGGAAGCAAGAGCGCAATTTTAAATCTGAAGCACGTGGGCTTCATCGATAGCACAGGCCTCGGCGCGATGGTCGGCGTGCATTCGGCGTTCGAGCGCGCAGGCGGCGCGCTCAAACTGCTGCACGTCTCCGAGCGCCATGCCGAACTTCTAGTCCTGACGAAGCTTTCAACGGTATTCGACATCTTCGATGACGAACAGGCAGCCATCGACAGCTTTTTCCCCGACCGTGCGGTGCGGCGCTTCGACATTCTTGATTTCGTCAAGAGCGAGGAGAAAGAGCAGGGCGGCGGGAATTAGGCGCGCCATTTGCTACGCTCAAGCCGTGGAGATTACCGTCCAACTTCCGGACGATCTGAGCCAACACCAGGACCCTGCACGCGAGGCTTTAGAGGCGCTGGCAATCGAAGGGTATCGGACTGGAGCGCTCTCTCACTACCAAGCGAGCCAACTGCTTGGGCTGTCCCGCTTCGAATTCGACGGTTTTCTAAAAGAGCGGCATATCTACGACCATGCTTATGGCCCTGAGGATCTAGAAGAAGATCGCGAAGCCCTACGCCAACTCCAGTCTAAGGGACTCCGCGGCGGATGATCGTTGTAGCGGACACATCCCCGCTCAACTATTTAATTTGGGTCGAGTGTGACAGGTTATTCCACGACGTTTATGGGTTGATCGTTGTGCCGGCCGGCGTGATGCAGGAACTGGATCATGCACGCGCACCGTCTCCAGTGCGCGCATGGCTGGCCCGGCTTCCAGGGTGGGTCGAGGTGCAGCGCACAGTTGCAGCCCCCGATCCGGGGCTATCGGATCTCGGCCTGGGGGAGCAAGAAGCCATTCAGCTTGCCGAAGAACAACATGCAGACCTCCTACTCATCGACGAGCGCAAAGGCCGCCAGGCAGCAAAACGGCGCGGACTTAGAACAACCGGCACATTGGGCGTTTTACTGGCCGCGGGCCAGTTGCATCTGACCGATCCGGAAACAGTTTACCGGCGACTGCTTGCAGAAACGAATTTCCGGACTTCTCCGGGGTTGGAGGCGCAGTTTCTTGAGCTTATTCGCTCTTCATTTGGCGCGGCGCATGAGCTTTTTCCTTAATTCGCCCGCAAAGCGCTCATAGGATCGACCCGGGAGGCGCGGCGGGCGGGAATCCATCCGGCGAGCAGCGCGGTGAGTCCTAATAGGACCACCGTTCCGGCGAAGGCGATCGGATCGGTCGGGGCGGTTTTAAATAAGAGCGAGGCGATCAAGCGGGCTACTGCGAACGAAACGATCGCGCCGATAACAACTCCGATTACCGCCAAGCGGAGGGTTTGCGCGAGCACGTTGGCCTGGATGCGGCCGGCGGTGGCGCCGAGCGCCATGCGGATGCCGATCTCGTGTCTGCGCTGGGTGACGGAATAGGAAATCACGCCGAAGATGCCGAGCGCGGCCAAGAGCAAACCAAAGGCGGCGAACGCCGATACCAGCGACACGAAGAAGCGGCGCGGCGAGACGGCATGATCGACGTCGGTTTGGATGGGGCGAAG
>JBOGMI010000167.1:0-1516 GCA_050746645.1 Bryobacteraceae bacterium
CCACAATACCGGTATTGTATCGCAGTGTATATACGTTTAGAAAAGGCTCGGTGTTCAAGCACGGCCGCAGGGGATGCCTTTGCAAGCGCATTCTTACGTCCGCCCGCGGAAGTACTCCTGGATGGGACGTTCCGCCCTCGCTTCGGCCGCTTTGGCGATCCGCGATTCGAGATCTGCCGAATGCCCGTAAGTCTCCAATGCTTCGAGCGCCGCGATGGCTTCCGGTTCGCGGCCGTCGCGCACGGTACGAATCAGGAATTCGATTGCCGGTTCCTGCCGCGACGAAGCGATGGCGCGAAGGATCGTCAACCGCTCCCGCGGATCGCGCGTTCGCGGCCATGCTTCCTCAAGCTTCGCGATTGCGCCCGCGAGACGCGATGCGCCTAGCGCCAGCGACGCTTCTTCGCGGATTTCCTGATGTGGCGAGTGAAGAAATTCAGACGCAAAAGGCAAGCCAGCTTCCCCTTCGATCGCAAGAATCGATTCGAGAGCCTGCCCCGTGATGACGGGTTCGCGGTCGCCCATCCGCGCTTTCAGCCGCAACAATAATGCCGATTCGATTCCGGCAAGCTGCTGCAACGCAGTCACGGCATCCCGGCGCACGGGCGCTGCCGGGTCGGATAAGAGACGCATCACCTGCCAGAGCTTGTCCTGCCTCGCCATGTCCGAGCATTGCAGGAGCGCCAGAGCGCTGGCGCCGCGGAGGGTGGCCGCGGTGTCCTCCTGGCCGTTCCAGGCCGGTTCCATTTGCACATACTGGATGCCGCGCAAGAACGGAGCGCTCTCGTCGTATTGCAAATCTTTCAGCGCCTTGACGAGCGCGTTCTTGCCCCAGCATTGTGGATCGCTTTTTGCCGGGTCGGCGAAGAGCCGCTCAAATGCCTGAAGAAGATCCGGAATCAGTTGCCGGAGTTGCAGTTCGACCGCGATCTTGGCAGCCTTGGCGACAACGAGGTTCACGCGGTCGCCAAGCGCTGCCCGTAACGCCGCCAGTGTGTGTTCCTCGAGCGGCTGAGCGCGCAAAGCTGCCAGGCTTTCGAGTTGGCGTTCGATTCGATCTTGCCGCATCGTGCGATTGATGCTAGCACCCTGGGCGCTTACGCTTCCCATCTCGGTTACGCCTCCTACAATGGTGGGCGAATGAAAGCCTTTTACATCGCGGAGCCGGGCAAGACTGCTGTGGGGGATTTAGAGCCGCCAAAACCCGCGCCCGGCGAGCTTTTGCTGCAAACGCGGCTCATTGGGCTTTGCGGAACGGATCTGAGCACGTTTCGCGGCAAGAATCCGTTGGTTGAGTATCCGCGGATTCCGGGGCACGAAATCGCGGCAACGATCGTCGAAACCGGCGCCGATGTGCCTTGCGAACTGCGGCCGGGAATGAATGTGACCGTCTATCCGAATACGGCCTGTGGCAAATGCGCTTCCTGCAAGCGAGGCCGGACGAACGCCTGCAAGTTCAACCGGACCCTCGGGGTGCAGCGCGACGGCGCGATGTGCGACTACTTCACCATTGCCT
>JBOGMI010000168.1:0-3791 GCA_050746645.1 Bryobacteraceae bacterium
ATCGTCGATTGCAACCAGAGCGACAGCTTCGCCTCGCTGCAGACCGGGCCGGGCAACATCACCGGCGACAACTCGATCAATTCGGCGTTTTACTTTCCCTGGGTCAATGCGCCCGATCCGCTGCAACAAGGGCGAGTGCGGCCATTCCCGCCGTGCGGCTTTGTGGCCGGACTGTATGCCGCCACGGACGCGGCGCGCGGTGTGTGGAAGGCGCCTGCCGGCATCGACGCCAGCCTTACCGGCGAGTCGGGCCTCACCACAGTCCTGACCGATCTGCAGAACGGCAGGCTGAACATCCAGGCAATTAACTGCCTGCGCAATTTTCCGGTGTATGGCGATGTAATCTGGGGTGCGCGCACGCTGCGCGGCAACGACCAGGTGGGCTCGGAGTGGAAGTACGTTCCCATTCGCCGCCTGGCGCTCTATCTGGAGTCCAGCCTGCACGACGGCACGCAGTGGGTCGTCTTCGAGCCCAACGACGAGCGCCTCTGGAGCCAGATACGGCTGAACGTCGGCGCGTTCATGCAGGGCCTGTTCCTGCAGGGAGCGTTCCAGGGCACGACACCGCAGCAGGCGTACTTCGTGAAGTGCGACGCGGAGAACAATCCGCAGGCGAGCATCGACCTCGGGATTGTGACCATCCTCGTCGGCTTCGCGCCGCTGTATCCGGCGGAGTTCGTGGTGATTCAAATCCAGCAGATGGCCGGCCAACTGCAAGCTTAAGGAGGCACCCGTGGCGCAACCATTTCCAGTCAATACCAAACGTCTTGATCCCTACAAGAATTTCAAGTTCCGCCTGAAGTGGGACGGCCAGTACGTGTACGGCGGCAGCAAGCTAACAGGGCTGAAGCGCAGTACTGAGGTTGTGGAGCACCGCAGCGGCGGCGATCCCTCAACCTCGCACAAGTCGCCGGGCCGTACCAAGTACGAAGCCATCACGCTGGAGCGCGGCCTCACACAGGACATGGCTTTTCACGATTGGGCGGGCAAGGTGTGGAACTTCGGCGCCGGGCTGGGCTCGGAGGTGTCGCTGGCCGACTTCCGCAAGGACGTCTATCTGGAGTTCTACAACGAGGCAGGACAGCTCGTGATCGCCTACAAGATTTATCGCTGCTGGGTGTCGGAGTATCAGGCGCTGCCCGACCTCGACGCCAATGCCAACGCGATTGCCATCGAGCACCTGAAGCTGGAAAACGAGGGCTTCGAACGCGACACCAGCGTCACCGAGCCGAAAGAGCCGACGCTGAGCACCGTGGCGACGTAGCATGCGCACACTGTCCAGTTTCGAAACCCTGACAGTGTGGGAGCGCGGGATGGGCTGGCATCCGCTCGATCGCGGCTTGCTGGCCTTGAGGTTCGCCGACGGATCTGCAGGCGAAAGGATCGCGGATTGGCCGCTGGGCCGGCGCAATCGTGCGCTGCTGGAACTGCATGAGGCGTGGTTCGGCTCGCAGCTCGAAGCGTGGGCTGCATGCCCGCAATGCGGCGAGAAGGTGGAGTTCGAACTGAACGTGCCGGATTTGACGGCGCCGCAGCCGGACAAGAAACAGCAGACGACGGTCGCGGTGGGTGAGCAAACTTTTCGGCTGCCTACCAGCCGCGACCTCGCGCAAGCCGCGATCTCAAGTGACGAGCAAGAAGCCTCGATTCAGTTATTGGAGCTTTGCGGCATTGGCGATGTCGAGCCGGCCGGCTGGACGGATGAGATCATCGAGAAAATCGCAGAGAGTCTCGCGGCCGCCGACCCAATGGCGGAGACCCGAGTGGCTCTCACCTGCCCGGCTTGCGATCACGAGTGGAGCGATTCCATTGACGTTGCGAGCTTCATCTGGGCAGAGCTTGAGGCGCGCGCCCGCCGGCTGCTGTGGGAGGTACACTCGCTGGCATCTGCGTACGGGTGGAGCGAATCTGAGACGCTTGCGATGAGCGCCGCACGCCGCGCCCTGTACCTGGAGATGGTGCGTGCATGAGCGGCTATCTCCATAGGCTGGTGCATACCGCGTTGCACCCGGGCGAGGCGGTACATCCGCGCACGCGGCCGCTCTTTGCGGCGTACCGGAGGGAGCCCGATTCGCCGTCGCAATCGTTCGAGCAAGCGGAGACGGCCGCGACACCGCCGGCGCGATCCGATGATTCGCAGTCCCCGCTGCTTCCCAGGACTGCTAACGAGCCGCCCCAAATATTTGAGTCGATGCAGCGTGCAGACGTGTCGCCGATTGCGGGTAATGAAGGGCGGCATGAAACTCTCGACGAGCAGACGGTCGATGTGCGGCAACGGCTCGAGGCTTCACAGGCACAGCGCTCCGTGCCGGATTCGAGACGCGACGCAGGTGTTCAGAGTTACCTGCCGCTGATCCAGCCGGAGCGCAGCGAAGCGAACAGCAGCACGCCGGAGACTCCGCAATTCTCAACCAAAGCAAGCCGCCTGAGAGAGGCGAGCGCGCATTTACCGGCCGAAGGGCGCCGCACCCGTGCGAAAGGCGAGCCTGACGAGATTCAAATTCACATCGGACGAATCGAGGTCACAGCCGTCCAGCCGCCGGCGCCGCGAGCGCCGAAGGGTCCCGACAAGAACATCAGTCTCGACGCGTACCTGGAGCGTCGCAACGGGAGGGCGCGATGAGCAGCGCGCTCGCCATAGCCGGCGTGAGTGCGGTGTTGCAGTACTATCTGACCAACCTGTACACGCCGCTCACTGCGCTTTTCGGCGGCACGGTTAACGTCTCCGCCAAAGCCCCGGATATCGTGCAGGAAGCCTTCACCGCCGGCTCGCCGGAGAACCAGGTCAACCTCTTCCTGCACCAGGTCACCCACAATATGGGATGGCGCAACCAGGATCAGCCATCGGCCGGCCCGGACGGCATGACTCGGCTCTCGAATCCTCCGCTCGCGCTCGACTTGCATTACCTGCTGACTGCATACGGCTCGGAGGACTCGCAGGCGGAAGCGTTGCTGGGCTTCGCTCTGCTGATGCTGCACGAGAATCCTGTGCTCACGCGTCACGATATCGGCTATGCCCTTTCCCATTTGCCCACCAATCCACTCTCGACGTCGTTGGGCGCGGTTGGTCTTGCCGATCAGATCGAGATGCTGAAGATCACGCCTTCAACGCTCGGCCGCGAGGAGATGGCGTGGCTATGGACGGCGTTGAAGGCTGACTATCGGCCGACGTTTCCGTTTCAAGTTTCGGTGGTCTTGATTGAGCCGCAGAATCCGGCGATTGCGCCGCTACCGGTGCTGCTGCGGCAAATCACCGTGGAGCCGGACCTCACTCCGTTTCCCAACATCATTGCGGTCGTTCCACCCGGTGGACAGCCAGCGGCGGCTTTGGGCGATCCCGTCACGGTGACCGGCAGCCATCTGCTGAACGCGACCGGCGTGGTGCTGAACAACTCGCTGCGCGGCATTCAGCAGACGCAGCCGCTTCTGTCTCCAGCGGCGAACACCTCGCTCCAGTTCCAACCGCCCAACCTGAATGCATCTGGCGAATTGGCCGCCGGCATTTACGACCTCTCAGTGCAGGTCCCGATTGCCACAGGTCCGACTGTGACCAACAGCCTGCCCTTCGCTATCCGGCCGAGCATCGACACGTGGGCGCCGGGGGGGCCGATCGCCTCCGGCAACACGACCGTGACGGTGCCCTGTTCGCCGTTCCTGCGACCGGGCCAGGAAGTATTTCTTATCATCGGCGATCAACTCGCCGTCGCAAACACCTTCACGACGCCGACGAATTCGCCGTCGTTCACCTATACCAATCTTCAAGCTACCGGCGGCCTGGTGCGAGCGCGGAT
>JBOGMI010000169.1:0-4776 GCA_050746645.1 Bryobacteraceae bacterium
ACTTTGCCGGCTTTATCCAGCCGTTTGAGACGGCAAAGGGAATTGCGTTTCCAATTTCATGACAGCGCGCACCGGTCCAGGAACTCGTGGACACGCCGGCTATATCCCACCGGCACTTCGAAGATCCGGCCGCCTCGGGAGATTCGCAGCACCTTCCTCGCGGTGTCCAGCAGTATCGAGCAGCGCGCGACGGGCCAGGTGACTCGGGGGCGCCGTTGAGCGCGGCTTCCAAGTGGGATAGTGAAGGTTATAAATATGCAAAGAGAGTTTGACCTCGTAGTGATTGGTACTGGAGCAGCGGGAAGTACCGTAGCATCTAAATGCCAAGCGGCTGGTTGGAATGTAGCGATCCTCGACTCGCGGCCATTTGGAGGCACATGCGCACTGCGAGGCTGCGATCCCAAAAAGGTGCTCGTAGGCGCCGCCGAAGTTTCCGAACACGCTGACCGCATGAGCGGGAAAGGGATCTCCTCAGGCACCCCGATCGATTGGCCGGCTCTCATCCGTTTCAAAAGAACCTTCACTGATCCGGTACCGGAAGACCGGGAGAAGAGCTTTTCCAAAGCCGGAATTCGCTTGTTTCACGGGCGCACGCGCTTTTTGGATCGGAACACACTCCAAATTGGCGATGACACGCTCAGCACTCGATATATAGTTATTGCCGCGGGAGCCGTGCCCGCCCACTTGGGGATTCCGGGAGAACAGTATTTAACTACAAGCGAGCAATTTCTGGAGCTCGACCGGCTGCCCGCGCGCATCTTGTTTGTCGGCGGCGGATACATCTCATTTGAATTTGCTCATGTGGCTGCGCAAGCGGGTGCGCAGGTTCGCATTCTGCATCGCGGCGTCCGGCCGTTGCAAGGTTTTGATCCGGATTTGGTCGAAAAGCTGGCCGGCGCGAGCCGGGATTCGGGCATCGACCTCAAATTGAACATAGCGGTCAGAGCGATTGAGAAGAGCGGTGACCGGTTGCTCGTGACGGCGTCCGCGAGCGGCGAGGAGCAGCGGTTTGAGACGGATATGGTGGTCCATGGCGCCGGACGCGTGCCCGATATCGATGATCTGGATCTGGCGAAAGCCGGCGTCCGACGCGACAAGAACGGGATTGTAGTAAACGAATATTTGCAGAGCCCTTCCAATCCGTCGGTCTATGCGGCAGGAGACGCAGCGAGTACGGCCGGAATGCCACTTACACCGGTAGCTAGCATGGAAGGGGACGCGGTAGCGAGCAATCTGCTCGAAGGAAATCGACAGAAGCCGAACTATTTGGGTATACCAACCGTAGTCTTTACATCTCCTCCACTCGCCTCGGTGGGGTTACTGGAACAGGAAACGATCGAGCGCGGGCTGAAATTTCGGGTGCATCACCAGGACACCACATCCTGGTACTCGTCCCGGCGCACGGCAATCAAGGCATCCAGCTTCAAAGTTCTAGTCGAAGAAGAGAGCGAGCGCATTCTCGGTGCACATTTATTCGGGCCGAACGCCGAGGAGGTGATCAATCTCTTTGCCTTGGCAATCCGATTGGATCTGCGCGCACCGGATCTGAAACGCATGATTTATGCGTATCCAACGAATTCGTCAGACGTTCCTTATATGTTGTGAATCTGAGTCCGTGTCTAGAGATTGGTGATAGAATGCGTGGCATGCGTCGCGAGGCATAGGTGTACAAACGCTGGATCTTCGCGCTTTTGGCCGCTTGCGGTCTGTTCCTGATCGCAACGCAGGCCGGAGCCCAGCTTCCCTCGAACCCGAAGGCGCGCACACCGCCGGCGATTCCCACCATCACGGCCAATGTAAGAAACGTCCTGGTGCCGGTCCTCGTGACTAACAAGAAAGGGCATCCGATCTCCGACCTGCAGCGGTCGGATTTTACGGTATTTGAAGACGGCGTGCGGCAGCAGATTCTTGGGTTCAGCAAGACCTATAGCGTTTCACTGGATTCATTCAATCTGCCGCGTTCCGGCGGCCGGCATGCCAGCCCACCGGCGAAGATCGGGCCGAATTCGCCGATCCGGAACTATCTCGTTTGCGTGGATACGTTGCATTCGAATCTGGGGAACGTGACCGGAGCGCGCCGCGGCTTAACAAAATTCTTCCGCAAGGAAAACGATCCCAGGGCGCAGTACGCGCTGGTCATCCTGAGCCGAAAGATCGAAGTCATTCAGGGCGCCACACGCGATCCGTCCGCGATCCTCTCCGCGCTCAAGAGTAAGAAATTTCAAAGCGGAGTCGCGGACGGCGAGGCGTCGAATATCGCGTCTCAGGAGGACCAATTGTTGCGCATGCTGACGGGCGTTTCGCCGCAGGCCTGCAGGGGGCGCAATGCCTGCTCGAAAGTGAAGCGTCAGGTTCGTGGATACATCGACAACTCGGCAAACCGTACAGCGTTGCTCACACGGGATTTTCTGCGCGAGTTGACGACGATTATCAATGCAATGGCGAGCATGCCCACCGAGCGGACGCTCATTTTGATCTCCGACGGTTTCACTCTGGCTCCCGGCGAGGAGTTGTATGGCATCGCATCCGCTTATTTTCCGGACGATCCGGAGTGGCAAATCAATCCGCGCCAAACCCAGCCCATGCTGGATGAAATCCTGCAATTGGCCGAGAAGGACAATGTCGTGGTTTATGGGCTGGACTCCCGTGGAGTGTACACGCCGTCTTCATCCGAAATTTTGGGCGCATCCCATGGAGTCACGGACGGCCATAACACCCAGATGGACAGCAGAAATACCTCGTTCCAGGCTTCCATACAAGGCATGCAGACGATGATGACGAACGAGGCTGCCATCGCCTATCAGAACGGGAGCGCGCTCGCACAACTTGCATCGGCTACCGGCGGCATTTATTTCGAGAACAACAACCGACTGCTTCCCGGTCTTCAGCGGGCCTTCAACGACGAGCGGGTCCGCTATCTGATCGCCTACTCGCCATCGAATCAGACAGCCGACGGCCACTATCGGAAAATCAGAGTCGCCGTCAAAGGGAAAAATCTTCGCGTATACGCGAAGGCGGGTTACTGGGCGCCCGGTGCCGCTCGCTAACGCTCGTGGTTCTGCAAGCGCCACCGAAACACCTTCTGGTTGGCCCAACTAGGGGTCGCTTACGCTCCCGGCTCGGTTTCGACATTATTTGTACCGTTAGTCCGTCGAAATGCATCCGAAGAGAGAGACGGGGGATTTCGGCGTCCCGCCTCCTTTAGTCATCACCTCATCAAAACATTTCGCAGCCATCGCCCGGCGCAAGATTGTGCCGGTATCGGCTTTGGAATGGCCAGCAAGTAAGATCAAGGATGCAGAGAATAGAAATTGTCAAGGCTTGGGGCAAGATTCTTCAAGGCAAGCAGCCGGCCCTTTCGATCGAAATTACGCGTGAGTGTCCGCTCCGGTGCCCTGGATGTTACGCCTATGAAGATGCGCATCTCGGTGGAGGCGTTACCCTTCGCCAACTGAACGACCGAAAAGGACAAGAACTTGTGGATGGCGTTCTCGAGGTAGTGGATCGCCTCAAACCATTACACCTTTCGATCGTCGGAGGAGATCCGCTGGTGCGCTATCGCGAATTGGAGACCATGGTTCCTCTTCTGCTCGCGCGCGGCGTTCACGTGCAGATCGTCACCAGTGCGTTCCGGGAACTGCCGGCCTCTTGGGCTACGCTCCCTCACATGAATGTCGTGGTTTCCATCGATGGCTTGCAGCCGGAGCACGATGCCCGCCGCAAGCCGGCAACCTACGAGCGAATTCTCAAGAATATCGCCGGACAGAAAATAACGATCCACTCCACTATCACCGGCCAACTGATGAAGCGGCCCGGGTATTTGCGTGAATTTCTGGACTTTTGGACGCCGCGCCGCGAGATTCACAAAGTTTGGTTCAGCCTGTTCACGCCGCAAATCGGCGACGATCTGCCGGAAATCCTTACCGCGGAGCAGCGCAGGCAGGTAATCGCCGAACTGCTGCTGCTGCGGAAACAATTTCACAAACTGGACATGCCCGAGGGCCTGATTCGCCAACTGGCTGCGCCTCCGCACAGCCCCGAAGAATGCGTCTTCGCACTGACCACCCAAACGATCTCCGCGGACCTCAAAACGAAAATCACCCCGTGCCAATTCGGCGGAAATCCGGATTGCTCCTCCTGCGGATGCATCGCCTCAATGGGGTTGGCAGCGGTAGCCGCTCACAAATGGGGCGGCATCCTGCCCGTGGGCGCGATTTTCAAAGCCTCGATCAAATTCGGGCAGCGGAGAGCGGGAAACAGATCGGAACCGCCTCAAGTTCCGGCGTTCCGGATTTTGTCTTAAGTCCGCTACGCGAACGCCAGATCCACGTTCTGAATCGCTTCGTCGATCTCGGCCATATTCTTATAGCCGACGGTCACGGCGTTGACGCCGGCATGGCGGAAGGCGAATCGCATCGCGGCGCGGCGATCCTCGCGCTTGGTGAACCGGCCCTCTCCGACAAGCTTCATGCTGATCACACCTTTATCTTCCTTAAGGACCTGTTTCACCTCGTCGACCACCTCGGGCACATTGCCCAGACCCCGCGTATTGTAGTCCTCGGCATCCATGGCAACGCCCTTTTGGTTCATGCGGATCATGGCGAGCTGAAGCCACTGCGTTTTTGGAACCTGCCGCAGCGCCGGAAGCCCGTGCACGGAGGCGCCGCGCGCGATCACCATCTTTTTCGCCTGGGCTTCCTGAATCCCTTCCTGCCAGCGCAGGCTGGTGGTGGGCCAGGAGGCGAAATGCTGCCAGTGCAGCAGCACGATATCGAA
>JBOGMI010000170.1:0-14685 GCA_050746645.1 Bryobacteraceae bacterium
TGCCCGCGGGCGTTAATTCGGCGGGGACAAAATCGCGGTGAAAGGTCTTGGCGCTGTGCGGCAGACGCACCGGCAGAAGCTGCTTAAACGGCGCCACGTTGTAGCCGCCATCGGCCAGCGCCCAACGGCCAGCCATGAACAGCAGCCCGCCGCCGCGCCGGTTGACGAATTCCTCGATCATCTGTTTTTGGGCAGGCGTGAAATACGAAGATTCGATGCTGCCCAGGATCAGTCCCTGATAGGCAAACAGATCTTCGGGCTTGCTCGGAAAACCGTCGGCGAGTTCGGCGGGACTCGAAACACCCTGGCGGTAAATCTTGTTTTGGGTGGTGCGCAGCATGGAAACGATGTGCAGCGCCGGATCGTCCTCGACCGCGCGGCGCAGGAATTTATATTCCCAGCGCGGCTCGCCTTCGATGTAAAGGATACGGCGCTGTGCCCCATCGACCGCAAGCACCATGGTGAGGCTGTTGTTCTTGAGGTTCGTCTCACCCGGCAGAGGTTCCAGCATCGCCTGGATATCTTTCACACCCGGTTTTCCGGCGTTAAACTCAACCGTATCAATCTGTTCCGGAGCATTCTTCAACTTGATCTTGCGGGTTGCGGCAATCGCTCCCTCGGAGGTGACCACCAGGCGCGCGGTGTCTCCCGAAAAGCCGTTTTGGCGAATCGTGACTTCGGCGCGAAGCCGGGAATCCTGAAGCGCCGTGGGCGCCAGATCGAAGCCGTCCAGTTCGATATCGTTCGAGAGCCGATCCTGCCCGAAGCCGATGGCATTGACCGGCAGGTGACGGCGGCGAAGCGCCTGAAGCGTCGCCAGATCGATGCCGCCAGAATTGTCCGAACCGTCGGAGAGCAGCAAGATGGAGCCGATGGGCAGGGTGGCGGCTTCGGCGGCAAGCTGGCTCAAGCCTTTGCCGATCTGCGTGGCCGGTTCGTCCGGCTTCAATTGACTCGTGTTCTCTATGCGCGCGACACCTTTCCCGAGGCGGTAGAGCCGGACTTGGAAACGCTGCGAAAGATCGTGAAGCAGCCCGGAGCGGAGCACGCCGACGGCCTGCTGCTCGCGGGTTTTCCCGCCGGCGTCGTCGATGGCCATACTGCGGCTGTCGTCCACGATCACGGCAATGATGTTTTGCTGTGGTTTTAAGGCGGTGACGCTGAGAGCGGGTTCCCAAAGCAAAACCAGCAGCAGCGCCAGCAGAGCCGATTGGAGCAGCCAAATGGCGGCCACCCGGCCGACGCGCAGCGAGGATCGGAGCCGGGCGCGCTTGCGCCACAGCAGCGCACCGAGAGCAGCCACGGCTGCCACGATGGCCGCACACAAAACCCATCGCGGCCAGGAGCCGAGGAGCACGAGATTTCCCCTGGCAAAGACTCCCGCCGGGTACTTAAAGAAAAACTCAAACATGCGGCCTGCCCGCTACCGCTAAGCGTCGTTCTCCGAATCTGACGCGTCTGCCGCCTCTTCGGCCGGTTTGGTGAAACCGTCCTCCTTAGGGGCGGCTGGCGTCAGAATAACACGTGCTTTCTCACGCCTTAATGGGACGAGAGCGAGGGACGGAGATGTTACGGCGAGACCTTGGTTTTCGACTGCGTGCGCGGCAGCACCCAGGCGAAAATGACGTTGCCGGCGGGGGTGAGCAGATACTGCCGGCCGTCCAATTCGTAGGTAGACGGCGCACTCGACATGCGCGCGCCCAGCGGAACATGCCAAAGCGTCTCGCCGGTGGCCGGATTGAGCGCCAGCAGATTGTCGGAATTATCGGCGGTAAACAGCAGATGGCCGGCGGTGGTCAGAATGCCGGCAGAGCCGAAGCCGTCGCCGATTTTATGGCGCCAGCGGACGGCGCCGGTTCGATAATCGATGGCCGCGACCGAGGAACTGGTGAACACACCTTTGTCCCGGCCGGCCCAGCCTTCAGGCTTGCCGGTGGCGGTCATATAAAACATGCTCCAGGTGCGGCGAGCGCTGACGTAAAATAAGCCGGTCTGCGGATCGTAGCTGGGCGCCAGCCAATTGGTAACGCCGCTGGAACTGGGCGAAACCAGCGTCCCGTCGGGGCTTGGCTGTTTCTTCGGATTCGGGATCGGCACGCCGTTCTTGCCTATGCCCAAAGCCCAGTTGATGCTCGAGTTCATCGGCGCGGTAATAACATGCTCGCCGGTTTGGCGGTCGAGCACAAAAAAGTAGCCGTTGCGGCTCGCCTGCGCCACAAGCTTTTCCGGCGCACCGTTTACCGTTCCATTGATGATCACGGGCGTCTGGACCGCATCCCAATCGTGGGTATCGTGCGGCGAGGCCTGGAAATACCAGTTCAGTTTGCCGGTGTCGGGATTCAGCGAAACGATGGAGCAGGTGTAGAGATTCGCTCCCTTGCGCCCGGAACCGGCCAAAACCGGATTCGGATTGCCGATGCCCCAATAAAGCTGGTTCAGTTCCGGATCGTAAGTTCCGGTCACCCAGGTCATGCCGCCGCCGTGCCGCATGGCGCCCATGTCCGGCCAGGTATCCGATCCCGGATCGCCTTTCTTCAGCGGCTCGGTCCACCAGCGCCATTGAACCTTACCGGTTACCGGATCGAGGGATTCCAGAAATCCGGGGATGTCGGTCACGTCTCCCGAAACGCCTACGATCACGTGATCGTGGATCACGAGCGGCGCCATGGTGGCGAAATAGCCGAGCTTGGGATCGGCAAGCTGGATGTCCTTTTTCATTTTGCCGTTCTTGGCGTCGATGAAAATCAAGTGGCAATCGGGAGTTTCGAAATATAACGTGTCCTTCCACATGCCCACACCCCGATTGCCGATGTGATCGCCTTTCGAAGGCCGGTCGAAATGCCAAATGATACGGCCCGTGTGCGCGTCGGCGGCCCACACGTTGTCCGGCGTCGTGAAGTATAGAATGCCGTGAACCACGAGCGGCATCGACTTGATGCTCGCCGAGCGCGTTTGCAGAACCCAGGCCAGCGTGAGCGTGCCCACGTTCGATGCATCGATCTGCTTGAGCGAACTGTAGCGGGCGCCGGAATAGTCGCCGTTGAACGTCGGCCAATGCTTGCCCAGGGGGCCAAGAATATCTTGCGGGTTCAAGCCTTTGTCGGCGGCGGCGAGCGAAAGCGTGGCGGCAAGCAGGAGAACGGCAACTCGGGATATCACTTCAAGGTCTCCAAAAACGCGAATAGATTGTGGATCTGCGCGTCGGTATAGGCGGTCATAAGCTCGCGATGAGCCTTGAGAGGATCGTGGATTGCAACCCGAACGCTCGAAAGCGGCCAGGAGCGGTACCAGCCATCCTTGCAGATCAGCGCGATGCGGAATTCGCCTTTGTGCGCGACTTGGCCCTGGTACCTGGTCCCGTCCGCAAGCGTGACGACAGCGGTTACCGGCGGCGATTCCCGGGACGGATAGACCATCTGCTGCTGCAACTGAACGGGGGGATATTTTTTGGCGATGCCAGCCAGATCACCCGTAACCGAGTGACACTCGGAGCAGCGGCCGGGGCCATAAAAGAATCTCTTCCCCGCCGCCGCGTTGCCGGTTAACATGCGCGAAAGCGGATAACTGGAAGGAACGCTACCGTTGTGCAGGGCTTGCCACTGGCGGTAGTGAAGGAAAGCGGAGATATCGGCAATTTTCTTGTCGCTGAGATCGGGAAAGGCCGGCATCCCCTTGTCCGGCCGGCCGGCATGGACGAAGGGAACGAGCAAATTTCCTTTCTTGTCGCTGCTGACCAGTTTGGAGCGAACCAGATCCGGACCGCGCCCGCCGGTTGCATCGGCGCCGTGGCAGAAGGCGCAAGTGGCGCCGAACTGCGTTTTCCCGCGAGCCACCGCGGCGGGGTTCTCAGGCGCCACCGGCCGGTGATACTTATGGACTGGGGCGTGGCGCATCTGCGGCGCCGACAACAGGGCAAGCGGGCATGCAAGGAGAAGTAACAGGCGCATCGGCGAAAACACCGATTGTAGCCCATCGGCTCAACGTAAGCGCTTTACTCCTGCAACATGCGCCAGCGCTCTATCAGATCGGGGCAGGCGCCGCGCCATTCGGGAAAATGAAACTCGAAACCGGCGGCGGTTAAACGCCCAGGCACTACACGGCGGCTTTTGAGCATCAACTCGGTTTCCGTGCGCATCACCAGCGCTCCCAATTCGACCATCGAACGAGGCGCCGAGAGTCCGATGTAGGAGGGACACCAGGTCTCGCGCAGCCAATGCATCAATTCGCGATCGGTCACCGGCTTAGGCGAGGAGAGATTTACCGGACCGGCGAGATCCTCTCTCTGAATCAAGAACTCAATGGCCCGGATGAAGTCGATCTGATGAATCCAGGAGATAAATTGTTCGCCCGATCCAACCGCACCCAGGCCGCAGCGAACCAGGCGCAGAAAAGTATCAAAATCTCCTCCCGAATTCGGGCTCATTACCGTCGCGGTGCGCAGGGCGATTTTGCGCGTCTGCGGCAGTTGTGCCTGGTTGAGGGCCTGTTCCCAGGCCGTGGCGACCTCAATGCTGAAGCGCCACTTTTCGGGAGCGCTCGGATCAGCTTTCCCGAGCTCGCCGGATTCGTCCAACTCGCGGTCGAAGCTTTGGCGGTAGATGATGGCAGTGCTCGCGTTCAGCCAAACCGCCGGTGGAGAGCAAGCCGCGGCGATGGCTTCGCCGACCGCTCGGGTCGAGTCGACGCGGGAGTCCAAAAGTTCGCGGCGGTTGTGCGCGTTATAACGGCAGTGGACGCTCCGACCGGCCAGATTGATGACGGCGTCGGCGCCCTCCAGCACGCTAGTCCAGGCGCCCTGTGTACGCCCGTCCCAAAGCACGACATTCCACTCCGCCGCGGCTGGATGGCGCGACAGCACCGTTACCGAGTGATCCTGCTCACGAAAGTGCCTGGCGAGCATCTGTCCAAGCTGCCCACTGCCGCCGGGTATGACGATTCGTAGCGGACGCTCCCGCATGTAGCGGTATTGTAGCGTGGGACAGCGGTTCGCGGCTATAGCCGCCTTTCCAGGTGGAGGTAGCGGCCACACGAGCGTGGGCGCAGCACGAAGGGTGCGTGGGCCGCCTTACTCTAGCTTTCCCGGAGTCAGAATCACTTTCATCAGATTGGCTTCCCTGGCGTGCAGGCGCTCGAACCATTGCGGACCCTCCGCCAGCGGCGCAATCATGCTGATCAGCGGTTTCACATTCACCGCCCCGCGCGCCAGCATATCGATGGCTTTCGGATACTCGCCCGCCGATGCGGCCGAACCCTGCAGCCGTATTTGACGGCTCACCACGGCCTGCAGCGGTATTTCGGCTTTGGAGACCACGTTGCCGATCAGCACCACTGTGCCGCCTTTCTTCACGCTCTCAATCGCCGTCTCGATGGTAGGCGTGCTGCCCACGGCCTCCAGGGCCAGATCTACACCTTTGTCCCCGGTCAGCCGCCTTACTTCCGCCACCGCATCCGCGGTCTTCGCATTGATCGTGGCCGTGGCGCCCAGCCGTTGGGCCAGTTTCAATCGCGAATCGTCGATATCCGCGACATAAACCGCCCGGGCGCCCGCCTCCCGCAGCGCCTGCAAGACCAGCAGCCCGATCATGCCCGCACCCATCACCAGCGCCGTCCCGTTTTCCGGAACCTGGGCCAGCGAAACCGCATGCACGGCGACCGAAAGCGGTTCCACCATGGCGGCTTCGGCGAAGGGGATGCTTTGCGGCAGCGGATGCACCACGCGGCGCGGCACGGTCACATATTCGGCAAAAGCGCCGTTGCGGCGGTACTCCGGCGTGGAAACACCCAAGACCTCGCGGCGGCTGCACAGGTTGGTCTCCCCGCGGCGGCAGAATGCGCACTCGCCGCAATAGATGGTGGAATCGAACGTGACCGCAGCGTCCTCGTGCAGGTCGCGCACTTCGCTGCCGGCCGCCGCCACGGTACCGGCGGCTTCATGCCCCATCACAATCGGCGGAATGCGCCGGCCCGAGGAGCCGTCATAGCCGTGTACATCGCTGCCGCAGATGCCGCAAGCCTGCACGCGAATCAAAACCTCGTCCGGCGCCGGCCGCGGCATCGGCGTCTCGGTCATCTCCAAACGTCCATACTCCGGGAGCAATAAAGCTTGCATATGTTCCAGTGTCCTACCTCTCTCGAAAATTCTTGCGCCAGAGCGAGTTGAAGCACGCTCCAGCACGCTGAAACCGTGCGCCACAAGCTGGCTTGCATTCTATTGCTATAAAAAGATTTAATGCGAGGTCCGAATCATTGCGATCGGACTTCATTTCGATGTACAACTGTGCTATGCACGGTAGAACATCGTGCCGGGAAAAGGGGTCTGCGCTGGTTAGGATCGAGCTGGAGCGTCTTTACGTTCAGCGTTCCTCCGTCGATGCCGCGATCCGGGAGTTGCAACTGATGCAGCGAGCGCTGACCTTATCGGCCGAGTCTTCGCAATCCACGCCAGGTTTGGAGTTTTCGTCAAAGCCTTGTAACCTAACAGGTTGCCGGAGCGCCTAGAAGAGCAAATGCGCCGACGAGTGCAATCCGGCACCGGAACCGGGTATGCTTGTCGAACAGGAACTGATTGAGAAAGCGCGCACCGGCGATGCGGCCGCGTTTAATCAGGTGGTTCTGGCGTATCGAAGAAGAATTCTGGCGACGATCTCGCGTCTGATCGGGCGTCCCGAAGACGTGGAAGATGTCGCGCAGGAGGTATTTGTCCGGCTTTATTATTCGCTGGATCAGTTGCGCACCGCCGAGGTGTTCGAACCATGGCTGTATCGGCTCACCATCAACGCCTCCTACGACTATCTGCGCCGCATCAAGCGCCGCCGCGAATCGCGCATGGCCGATCTCAGCGAGCAGCAGGTGCTGGCGGCGGATTCGCTGGCAGGCGGCAAGCAGCAGCGCGACGAAGCCGAGAAGAGCCGTGTGCGAGAGTTTATGGATGCCCTTTTTCAGCATGTGTCCGAACAGGACCGGCTGCTGTTGACGCTCAAAGAAGTCGAGGGGCTTTCGCTTAAGGAATTGGAAGGAATTTACGGAATTAAGGAAAACGCGCTCAAAGTACGTTTATTTCGCGCCCGGCAGCGGGTGCTCAAGGCTTACCAGACCGCCCTTGCCAATGGTAAATTATAGGCGGTATAACTTGGGGAGAGTGCAGTATGACGGACGATGAAACCAAGCTCGACCGGCTTTTCGAGAATTATCGCGCCGCTTGCCCGGAGATCGAACCCGGCGCGCTGTTTATGCCTCGCGTGTGGCAAAGGATCGAAGCACGCCAAGGCTTCGCCCCTATCTTTGAGCACTTGACCCGGCTGTTCGCCTCCTCCGCCGCCGCGGTGTGCCTGCTGCTGCTGGTTCTCAATCTGGTCTCTACTCCGCACAATTCCCTTGCCGGCGAATCTTACACCGACGGTCTGGTGGCGCAGAACAACGCCGAACAGACTTACTATTCGGAAGCGACCCTGATCACGCCACCCAGCGTGCGGACCGCGGCCGCGATCCGGCATTGATCATGCGAGGCATCCAGTGAGGCGGACTCGGTGGGCGGCGGTGCTCTTCGCCATAATCTTATTCTGCTGCGGCATCGCCCTTGGCGTGCTGGGCAACCGCTATTACAACACCGAAGTGGTCTCCGCCAAGGCGCCGGGCCAGAGCTTTCGCCAGCGCTATGTCT
The DNA here is from genome assembly GCA_050746645.1 of Bryobacteraceae bacterium. Classification (GTDB taxonomy): domain Bacteria; phylum Acidobacteriota; class Terriglobia; order Bryobacterales; family Bryobacteraceae; genus Bog-105. Next base: position 7,661 of record JBOGMI010000170.1, read on the forward strand.
CCCACATGCGCAAGTGCCTGAACCTCACCGGCGCTCAGGTCGCGCAGCTTCAGAAAATCATGGACCAAACCAAAACCCGCTACCATGCGTTGCGCGAAAAGTACCACCCCGAGGTGCTCCAGATCCGGCAGGAGGAGATCGGCAAAACCAAGGCCATCCTCACCGCGCACCAGGTCCCGATTTATGAGCAGATGGTCAAGGAACACGAGCAGCACAAGCGGCGCGAGCACGCGAAAGAACGGAAACAACAAACCGGGCACTAGGGTCCACAGAGTGACGTGCGCCCTCTCTCTTCCTGATTCTCTTTATTATTTTTCTGGGTCGTTTGGCTGATCTGTTTCTTTGCGGTGCAGATCACCGTAGCCGCCATTCATATCCTCATCGTGCTGGCAGTCATCTTTCTCATCATCCACTTCATCAGCGCCCGCCCCAGCAATCTTTAAGGCCGCGGCTCACTCGGCGCGTTTTTCGGCCTGTTCGAAGAGGAACTGCAAGGTCTTTTCGGTTTGAATGCGGTTGGCGATGCGGGCGAGCAGACCTTCCTTTTCGAGGCGCGCCCGCGTGACCGGCAGGGCTTCGCGGCTTTGGCGGGCGATTAATTGAACCTCGCGGTCCACTTCTTCTTTCATGGGCCGGATACCTTCGCGGTCGGCTATCTTTTCGAGTAGAAGCGAGGCTTTCACCGTCTTGACGGTTTTCTCGCGCTGGGTTTCCTTGAGTTTGCTCCAATCGAGCTTGAGAGTGTTGAGGTCCACTTCCCGGCCCGTCACCTCGCGCAGGCGCGCGCGCGTTTGGGCCTCGATCTGATGCTCGATGTAAGCTTCGGGAACGGGGAAATCGTGCCTTTCGACAAGCCGGTCGACGATTTCTTCCTTGGCCGCATTCTGGGCCGCAATTTGCTTCTCGTTGAAGATCGATCGGTGGATGGCTTCCTTGAGCTCGCCCAGGGTCTGGTAATCGCCCAAGTCGCGGGCAAACTCGTCGTCGGGCGCGGGGAGTTCTTTCTTGCGGATGACTTTCGGCGTTAGCTCGAAGCGGACGGTTTTGCCGGCCAGCCGTTCCTGCCCGTAATCCTGCGGATAGGTGACATCCACCTCTTTCATTTCTTGCGGCGCGGCGCCAATGAGAGTTTCGTTGAACGCGGGCAAGGTGTCCGCGCCGCCCGCCTCAATCTGAACTTCGGTATCGATCGGCTCGGCAAGCCCGCTGAGCGATTTCAAATGCACCAGAACGAAATCGCCGTTCTCGATCGGCCTGGGATCGAGATTGACGAATTCCGCTTTGCTCTCCCGCAGCGACTCCAACCGCTTGTCCACATCTTCATCGATCACCGCGGGCTCTTCATATTTGGCCGGGAGGCCGCGGTATTCGCCCAGTTCGAATTCCGGAGCGACTTCGAAATCCGCCTTAAAGCGGATCGGCTCTCCCGGCTCGAAATGCAGATCCGAAATGTCCGGGGTTCCGACCACCTTCAGGTCGTCCTGCTCGACTCGTTCTTTGAAAGCCTGCGGCAAGAGAGCTTCCAGAACCTCGCTGCGGATATCGCTCTGGAAACGGGACTGGATTAACTGCACAGGCGCGTGGCCGGGGCGAAATCCCGGAAGGCGGACCCGCTGTTTGATGGAATTGGTGGCGCGCTCCTTCGCCCGTTCCACTGCGTCGAGAGGAATTTCGATTTCGAGCGTGCGTTTGCAATCGGCTGCTTCGGACACTTTTTATCTTATGGCTTCGGTATTCAAGTCCGCTCCCTCACGGTCGCGGTTCTGTTGCCGCTCCCTTGCGGTCGCGGTTCGGTTTAGGCTACGGCGGTGGACAACTGGGCTGCTTCGCGCAGGGCTTCGGCTTTATCGGCGGCTTCCCAGGTGAAGGTGTCTTCAGTACGGCCGAAATGGCCGAATGCGGCGGTTTTGCGATAAATGGGGCGCCGCAGCTTCAGGTGCTCGATCATGCCGGCGGGAGTTAGCGGGAAGATTTCCCGCACAATCTCGGCCAGCCGTTCGTCTTCGATCTTTCCCGTCCCAAACGTATCCACCATAACCGAGACCGGCTCCGCCACGCCGATGGCGTAGGCGAGCTGCACCTCTGTTTTCGTGGCCAGTCCGGCGGCAACGATGTTCTTGGCGACGTAGCGCGCCATGTAGCAGCCGGAACGATCCACTTTCGTCGGGTCCTTGCCGGAAAATGCCCCGCCGCCGTGCCGTCCCATGCCGCCGTAGCTGTCCACGATGATTTTGCGGCCGGTGACTCCGGTATCGCCATGCGGCCCGCCGATGACGAACCTTCCTGTCGGATTGATATGAATCTTGGTCTGCGAATCCATCATCGCCGAAGGAACCACGGGATCGATGATGCGCTTCTTGACATCCTTGCGAATCTGCTCGATGGTGACGTCGTCGCCGTGCTGGGTGGAAACCACAACGGCATCGATACGCTTGGGTTTGCCTTCGGCATATTCGATGCTCACCTGGCTCTTGCCGTCCGGGCGCAAATAGCGCAGCTCGCCGCTACGGCGCGATTCGCTCAGGCGGCGGACCAATTTATGCGCCAGCATGATCGGCAGGGGCATCAATTCCGCGCTCTCGTTGCAAGCGTACCCGAACATCAGGCCCTGATCGCCGGCCCCGCCCGTATCCACGCCCATGGCGATGTCGGGCGACTGCGACTGGATCATATTAATGACTCCGCAGGTCTTGCAATCGAAGCCGAACGCAGCGTTCGTATAGCCGACGTCGCTGATCACTTCGCGAACCACCTTGGGAACGTCCACGTAAGTACGAGTGGTGATCTCGCCGGCAACCGCGCAAACACCGGTGGTAACCAGGGTTTCACAGGCCACCCGTCCGGCCGGATCGTTGGTCATCACGGCGTCTAAAATCGCATCCGAGACCTGATCCGCGATTTTGTCGGGATGCCCTTCGGTTACCGATTCGGACGTAAAAATGTATTTCATCGAGTGCAAAACTCCTTTTTAGTCACAATCAGTAATCCAGTTTAGCAAGCTCCCGCTTCCATTCTGAACCGGTTGTTTCTAAACTGGAACCCATGGACAGACGAGAATTCCTCAAGGCGGGCGCGGCGGGACTGGCTCTGAGCGCAGGAGCGCAAGCGGCGGCTCCGCTGCTCGATCACAAGCCGCGAAAGGTCGCGCTGATCGGCTGCGGCTGGTACGGAAAAATCGATCTCTTCCGGCTCATCCAGATTTCGCCGGTCGAAGTGGTGGCGCTGTGTGACGTGGACAGCCGCATGCTCCACGAAGCCGCCGCCATGGTCGCCCAGCGGCAGCGCTCGCACAAAACACCACGCATCTATGGGGATTACCGGAAGCTGCTGAAGGAGCAGCCGCTCGATATTGCGATGGTTGACACGCCCGATCACTGGCACGCTCTGATTATGATCGAGGCCATTCAATCGGGCGCCGACGTCTGGGTGCAAAAACCGATTAGCGTTGATGTCGTCGAAGGCCGCGCCATGGTCGCCGCGGCGCGCCGGCACAAACGCGTCGTGCAGGTCGGATTGGAGCGGCGCAGCACACCGCATATCGTGGAAGCGAAAGAGCGCTATATCGAGACGGGCAAGCTGGGCAAGATCGGTCTGGTCGAAATTTATTGCTACTACCACATGCGCGCAACCGCGCATCCGCCGAATTCCACTCCGCCGCCTTACCTGAATTACGATATGTGGGCCGGTCCCGCGCCCAAGATCCCGTACAACAGCCTGATCGGCCCGCGCACCTGGCGCGCGTTCATGGAATACGGCAATGGAATCATCGGCGACATGGGCGTTCATATGCTCGACATGACGCGCTGGATGATGGGTCTCGGATGGCCGACGCGCATCGCCTCCACCGGTGGCATTTTCATCGACAAAGCGAGCCGGGCGAACATCACGGATACCCAAGCGGCGACGTTCGAATTTTCGGACCTGCGCGTCATTTGGCAGCATCGGAGCTGGGGCGCTTCAGTGGACCCGAAATATCCTTGGGGAGCGACGTTCTATGGAGATCGCGGAACGCTGAAGGTGGGCGTGTACGGCTACGATTTCCTTCCCGCCAAGGGCCAGCCGGTGCATCGCGATGTGACTTATGAGTTCGACAAATATCCCGAAGACCGCACGGAAAAGGATCTGGAGCGCCACGTCGCGCCCGCGATTCGCTATCACCTGTTGAGCTTCCTGCACGCGATCGACAGCCGTGGCAAGCCGAACGCGGATATCGAGGAGGGCTATATCTCCACCGCTTCCTGTATCATGGCGAACGATGCGCTGCAGGTCGGCCGCACGTTTACCTGGGACCCGAACAAGGCGAGCATCAGCGGAGATGAAGAAGCGGATGCGCTACTCGCGCGAAAGTATCGTGCTCCATGGGTGCATCCGGAACCGAATCGGGTGTAGGATTGCGGTTCTGATCTTACTTGGATCGGCGGCGGTACTGTTCGCCGAGACGGGACAGTATCCCGGATTGCAGCTCCATACCGGCAAGCAGATTTATCAAGCGGCATGCGTGGCCTGCCACGGGCCGGATGGAAAAGGCATGCCCGAATCGACCGTCGGTTTTAAGAAACCGGACTCGTTTCCGGACTTCACGCGCTGCGATCAAACCACATCCGAACTGAATATCGACTATAAAGCAATCATCGTCCATGGAGGCGCTTTTCGAGGCTTCTCGCCGATCATGCCCTCGTTCGGCAAAGCGCTGACCAACGAACAGATCGACAAAGTGATTCAGTACTTGCGTGGGTTTTGCACCGACAGCCACTGGCCGCGCGGGGAGCTGAATCTGCCGCGGGCGCTGGTGACCGAAAAGGCTTATCCCGAAGACGAGGCGGTCCTCACGACGAGTTTCAACGCTCAAGGGGCGCCGGGGGTTTCGGTCGAGAGCGAGTACGAGCAGCGCTTTGGAGTGAAGAACCAGATCACGGTGTCGGTCCCGATCAACTTCGCAAATCAGCAGCACACCTGGTATGGCGGCTTCGGAGATTCTACGCTCGAGGTGAAGCGCGCCATCTGGTCGAGCCTGCCGGCCGGATCGATCTTCGCACTAGCGGGAGGAGCTGTATTCCCGACCGGCAACACAGCGAGAGATTTGGGCGAAGCAGGAGTAACAACATTCGAGACTTACGCAGCCTATGACCAGTTGTTACCTGCAAACCTCTTTCTGGAGTTTCAAGGCGGAGCGGAGCTGCCGACAGACACGCACAAGGCGCCGCAATCTCTCTTCTGGAACACGGTAGTGGGGCAGAACTTTGCGCAAGCCAAGGGGTTCGGGCGTTTGTGGTCGCCGATGGTGGAATTCGTGGCGACGCGGGATCTGAGAACAGACGCAACAACCGATTGGGATATCGTGCCGCAGATGGAGGTGACCATCAGCAAACGGCAGCACATCCGCGCTGATGTCGGCGTACGGATTCCGGCGACGAATACGGCCGACCGGCCGGTCCAGGTGATGTTCTACGTTTTGTGGGACTGGCAGGACGGCAAACTGACCGAGGGCTGGTGATGAGAGCTCTCAGTTATCTGATTGCCGCCGTTGTGTTCATCGCGCCGGCGCTGGCCAAGCACAAACCACAGGTGCAGTTCCAGACTTCCGACCGCTGCATTGCGTGTCACAACGGGCTGACCACGCCGTCGGGGCGGGATGTTTCGATCGGCTTCGAATGGCGCGCCAGCGTGATGGCGAATTCCTCCCGCGATCCGTATTGGCAGGCGAGCGCGCGCCGGGAGACCATCGATCATCCCAAGGCGCGCGCGGCGATTGAGGACGAGTGTTCCGTCTGCCATATGCCGATCACTCGCTACCAGGCGAAGCTGCACGGCCGGCTGGGCCAGATCTTCTCGCATCTTCCGTTCGACACCTCGAAGAAGACAGGACGCGAAGCCGAGGACGGCGTGGATTGCTCCGTCTGTCACCAGATCGGGAAAGAGAAACTGGGAACCCGGGCGAGCTATAACGGCGGATTCGTCATCGACCCGCCGCAATCCACAAACCGGCATCCCGAATACGGCCCGTTTCACATCGTCGAGGGCAACCGGCACATCATGCGAACGTCCACCGGCGGCTTCCGTCCAACGAAAGTATCGCAAATCCGCGATCCGAAGCTTTGCGCCACCTGCCACACGCTGTTCACCGTGGCGCGTGGCGCGGGCGGGAAAGCAATCGGCGAACTGCCGGAGCAGATGCCCTATCCCGAATGGCTGCACAGCGATTACTACCGCAAAAAGCAGACCTGCCAGGACTGCCACATGCCGCTGGTCAACGAAACGCCCATTGCGAAAGTGCTGGGCATCCGCCGGAACGGGTGGCGTCAGCACGTTTTTGTTGGCGGGAATTTTTTCCTACAGAGAATGCTGAACCGCTATCGCGGCGAACTCCAGGTAGGCGCTCTGCCCCAGGAACTGACCTCAGCTGCCCAGGGGACAGTCGCCTTTCTGAAAGCCAAATCCGCTCGCATACGTATCGACAAGATCGAGATTCGCTCGGGACGGCTGGACGCGCGGGTTTTCGTGCAGAATCTGGCGGGGCATAAATTTCCCACCGCGTTTCCCTCACGCCGCGCCTGGATCCACTTAGTGGTGCGCGACCGCAAAGGCCGCACCGTGTTCGAATCCGGCGCGCTGCATGCGGACGGCTCGATACAGGGCAACGACAATGACGCCGATCCCAGACGCTTCGAGCCGTACTACACGGAAATCACGCGTCCGGACCAGGTGGAGATTTACGAAGATATCCTGAAGGATCAGCACGGCGGCGTCACCACCGGCTTGTTGTCGGCCATCGGATATCTGAAGGATGACCGGCTGCTGCCGGATGGTTTCGACAAGCGAACCGCCGGAAAAAATATCGCGGTCTACGGCAAAGCCGCAAATGACCCGAACTTCACCGGCGGCGGCGACCGCGTACTGTATTCGGTGGCGCTCGGCGATGCCCCGGGTCCGTTTCGCGTGGAGGCGGAGCTTTGGTATCAGCCCATCGGCTTCCGCTGGGCAAACAATCTGAAGCCCTACGACCGCGAGCCCGAGCCTCGCAGGTT
>JBOGMI010000171.1:0-5362 GCA_050746645.1 Bryobacteraceae bacterium
GCCCGAGCCACAAAAGAAATTCGCGTTTCCGCGGCGCGCCGGCATAACGCGCGGGATCGATGCCGTTCGAAATCACCGGAAGATCCATGCCGGCCGGCGCCGAACTCGCCTGGGTCCGCGAAACGCAATTCAGAACGACGTTTCGCAAGTGATAAATCCCGGCCGGATACCACTCCAGCGGCAGGTGCAGCGTGGCCAGCATCGGAATCCCGGTTTCCGGCAGATAGGCATGAAAATCGAGGCCATGAAAATGAATCAGATCGATGCGGTATCGCGCCAGCGCCTCCTCGATGCGCACCCGATGAGCCTGCTGAGCCGCGGCGCGGATCTCGTCGGTTATTTCTCCGCAAAATGCCGGGGTTGCCAGCAATTCGCCGGCAACGCAGGAGCCCGCGGCCGCGATGACAATCGAATCTTTCCCAGCCAGCAAATGGAGGATCTGCTCCGCACCCCCTCCCGATGCCGGCCCTGCCGGCAGCAGCGGATAAGCCACGCTAAGGATCGTCAACTCTACGCCCTGGCGGCCGCGGCCTGTTCCCGCAGATCCTGAATAAACACGAAATAATGCCGGCCGAACCAGATGACGCGCACCGTATTAGGGTCGAAACCCGGTCCGCAGGGTTCCAATTCCGCTCCGCGCGGAAGCTGGGAGATGGCACCCAGCCGCTCCTCGCCGTCTTCGGCATGTTCCAACGGAATCGCAGGGATGTTCTTCGACAACATAATCGGCATGGAATTCTCACGCGAGATGAAGCGGCCGCAAACCTTTCTGTTTTAAGCATGCCCTGAAAATGCTCCTAAGGCAGTGCTTTTCATCACAATCGGCTCGAATTCCCACACCGGGAAAAATACGCGGGAACCAGCACAGAGCATCGTTTTTGCGATCTGCCGGGCTTCGCGTGCCCCGCTGCTCCAGGTAACATCGTAATGAGAAAGCGACCACGCTGAGCAATCCCATGAAACTCGACCCTGAGACGCCGTTGGGGGATCTGCTGGAGGCGATCCCAAGCTCCTCTCAGGTGTTGCGGCGCTTAGGCATCGCTACCGACGGCTGCAAAGACAAGAGCTTGCATCAGGCTTGCCAGGACAGTAACATCGCTCTGGAGGAGTTTCTTCAAGCTATGGACGAAGTGGACTGGGAAGAAGAGGGTCATGAAGGCGCGAAAAAATAGTCCGGACGCGGATCTGCTTGGTGTACCATAGAGCTTTACGCGATGAAGGACCTGCTTCAGGCGCTATCTCCTGGCGATTCCGAGTGGCGCCTGGCGATGCAGTTGGACCCCAACCGTCTGCCCTCCCATATTGCCATCATCATGGACGGTAATGGCCGCTGGGCCCGGCAGCGGAATTTCCCCCGACTCTTGGGCCACCGCGCCGGAATCGAGACCGTCCGCACGGTAGTGGAAGCCTGCGCTCAGCTTGGCTTGGAGGCGCTCACTCTCTATGCCTTTTCGGTGGAAAACTGGAAGCGGCCTCGGCATGAAATCGAAGGGCTGTGGCGGCTGCTACGATTCTACCTTCGCCGCGAACTGCCGGTTTTGAATCGCAATCGCATCCGGCTGGGCGCGATCGGCCGCCTCGATTCGCTGCCTCGCGCTGTCCAGCAGGAATTGGAATTCGCGTCGGCCAAAACCGCGCAAAACCGCGGCATGCGCTTGAATCTCGCCATTAACTACGGCGGCCGTACGGAACTGGTGGATGCAGTCAATGCGGCGATCGCCAAGGCGAGGCTCGAAGGCCGCCTGAACACTCTCGAGGTGTCCGAAGACACCATTGCCGCTCATCTGTACACGGCGGGCTTGAAAGATCCGGACCTGCTGATCCGAACCTCGGGCGAAATGCGCGTCAGCAATTTTCTGCTCTGGCAGATCGCCTATGCCGAACTGTATGTGACCGAGACCTTGTGGCCGGACTTCTCGCGAATGGAGTTGCTGCAAGCCATTCTCGAATATCAAACGCGCGACCGCCGCTTCGGCGGCATCCTGTCCCCGCGGCGCCAGGTCGAAGCTTCCCTTCGCGCGGTGCCCGAAGCAGCGCTCGAGCTGCGTTAATTTGGAGAGATGCTGCTGATTTCATGAAGCGCGTGCTCACCGCGGCCGCGCTCATTCCGCTTTCTATTTACCTGATTTTTTGGTCGCCGGCCTGGCTGTTCCTGCTTGCCGCGGCGGTAATGAGCCTGGTTTGCTATTCCGAATACGCAGGGCTCGTTGCCGAACACGGCATCCGCCAGCCGGGAGCTTTTGGAATCGCAGCCGGTCTGCTGCTGCTGTTCTGGCCGCATTTCATACTGATCGAACTCACCGCCATCGTCATACTCGCCTTAATCGCCGGGCTGAGATCCGCGAATCTCGGCGATCTCCTGCCCTATGCCGGCGCCATTCTGCTCGGAGCCTTCTACACTTTCGCTCCCTGGCGCCTGGCCATCGATCTGCGTCATGTAAGCATTTATCTGCTCTTTTTTGCGATTGCGCTGAACTGGGTGGGCGATACGGCGGCCTATTACGTTGGCAAGGCGTGGGGGAAACATAAATTAGCGCCGGCGATCAGTCCCAACAAAACTTGGGACGGCGCGGTCGCCTCCGTATTCGGTTCGCTGGTGTTCGGGTTGCTGTACCTGGGCTATTTCCTGCCCCGGATCTCCTGGTGGGAGATTGTGATTTTGGCCGTTGTCGGCAACGTCGCGGGCCAATTCGGCGATCTCGCAGAGTCCGCCTTAAAGCGCGGTGCCGGAGTCAAAGACAGCGGCCGCCTTCTTCCCGGCCACGGCGGCATGCTCGACCGTATCGACAGCAGCCTGTTCGCCGTCCCCGCCGTTTATTTCATCCATCTGCTCTCGGTTGTGCTTGCGCGATAGGCGCCTTCCGGCGAATGAACTGCTCACGCCATATCCGACGGTACTTCGGAGGCCAACATCCCGCCTTCGCCTTCCGGTTCAGCGCCCGCGAACCTGCCTAAAAGCTTCATCTCCGGAATGGTGATCAGGCGGCGGCCCTGCACTCGGATCAACCCCTTTTTTAGCAGATGGGAGAATGCGCGCGAAACTACCTCGCGCACCGAGCCGATCCGGCTGGCCACCTGCGCGCGCGTCAAGGTCAGCTCGAAAACACATTCGCCGCCCGCGCGCACTCCGCGCTCCCGGCCCACGGTCAGCAGATACTGCGCCAGCCGCTGCTCGACATTCCGCAGCGCCAGAGTCTCGACCAGTTCGGCAAGATGCCGAACGCGGCAGGCCAGCGCCGTGGCCAAATTCCACAGGATTTCGGTGTGCTCCCTGCACAGGCTGTGCAGATCGCGAGTCGCCAGAAAAATGACCTCCGAGCCGGCATCCGCGATCAGCGTGCTATAGAAATTTCCGCCGTTGAACACCGGCACGACGCCAATCACCGCGCCGGCGCGCTCGGTCGATAGCACCTGCTCCCGCCCATCGTGCGTTTGGCGGACCGAGCGAAACTCGCCTTGCACAATAACGTAAATCCCCGCCGCCTCCTCGTGCTCGGAGACCAGAACCTGGCCGCGCAAAAGATCACGCGCGGTGGTGAGTGCGGCCATTTTTTCCAGCAGTTCGTAACTTAGGTTACGAAAGAGCTCCGTGCGCCGAAGCGCATCTACTTTATTGGACGGGGAGGTGCCGACCGGAACCATTGCGAGAACTTACCGCCGGAGCGCTAATCAAATTGTATGCGACCGCACCAAAAAGGCGGCAACGGACGCGTTGACTAGAATGGAACTGGTGGACATACAAGACGGGCCCGGAGCGGTTTCTGTACTGGCTGCGCAAGCCGCGGCCTATGCATCCGGCTGCAACACAACGAGAGCCTTCCGGCTCATTCTGCTGTTGCTGTTTCTGAATCCGCTGGGAAATCTCTCTCTCGCCTGGGGCCTCAAACATTTTCCGGAGACGCTTTCGGCCGATCCCGTCGTTTACCTGTTGGCGATTCTGAATCCATTCGCCGCGCTAGGAATTGGCATGCTCGTGCTGGCGTTTCTGACGCGCATGGTATTGTTCAGCGTTGCCGACCTGAGCTTTATGCTGCCGCTTACGGCGGCCGGCTACGTCGTTTCCGCCTGCTACGGGAAAGTTTTTCTGAATGAGCACATTAGTTCCCAGCGCTGGCTCGGCATCGCGCTCATTTTTATCGGCATTGCGTTGGTCGGCACCACTTCGTCCAAAACCACCGGGGAATTCCCCGAAACAGCGGCTGCAAGCGGAAGCATCTGACAAGTAACAAGGAGCAAAGACTCAAAACATGAGAATCGGTGTGCTGGGAGGAGACGGTTATTGCGGTTGGGCGACAGCGCTCTACCTTTCAGGGCGCGGCCATACGGTCGCCATTGCCGACAATTTTGCGCGGCGTCACTGGGACTATCAGCTTGGCGTGCAAACGCTCACGCCGATTCGTCCGCTGCCGGAGCGAATCGCGGCTTGGCAGGAGGCGACCGGCAACGAGATCGAATCGTTCCCCGGCGATGTTACCGATTACGATTTTCTGCGCTCGTTCATCGAGGATTTCGAGCCCGAGGCGGTGATCCACTTCGCCGAGCAGCGCTCCGCTCCGTATTCGATGATCGATCGCAAGCACGCCGTGTTCACTCAGGTGAATAACGTTGTCGGAACCTTGAATCTGCTCTTCGCTCTGCGCGAGATGCAACCCGAGTGCCATTTGGTCAAGCTCGGCACCATGGGCGAATACGGCACCCCGAATATCGATATAGAAGAAGGCTATCTATCGATCGAGCACAACGGGCGCAAGGACGTGCTTCCCTATCCGAAACAGCCCGGCTCGTTTTATCACTTGTCCAAGGTGCACGACAGCCATAATTTGATGTTTGCCTGCAAAATTTGGGGCCTGCGCGCGACCGATCTGAATCAAGGCGTGGTTTACGGCACGGTGACCAGCGAAACCGCGCGGCATGAAGCTCTCGTCAACCGCTTCGATTACGACGAAATATTCGGCACCGTGCTCAACCGCTTTTGCGTGCAGGCCGCAGCCGGCCATCCGCTCACCATCTACGGCAGCGGCGGCCAGACCAGGGGCTTTCTCGATATTCGCGACACCGTGCGCTGCATCGAACTGGCTTGTTTGAATCCGGCCGAGCCCGGCGAGTGCCGCGTGTTCAATCAGTTCACCGAGCAGTTTTCGGTTCTCGAGCTGGCTCAATTGGTGCAGGAGGCAGGCAAGAAGCTGGGTCTCGGCGTCGATGTCGAGCATCTGCCCGACCCGCGCGTCGAGTTGGAGGAACATTACTATAACGCCAAGCACTCGAAATTGATCGATCTCGGTCTCAAGCCGCACTACCTTTCCGACTCGCTGCTGGATTCGCTGGTCAATATCGCCATCGAACACCGCGACCGCATCAACAC
>JBOGMI010000172.1:0-3361 GCA_050746645.1 Bryobacteraceae bacterium
ATTATCGATGCCTATCCGGGCCCCACGCCGGGATACCTCTCGGGAACCGACAATTGGATCGCGCAAGCGCCGCATCCTTACAACCAGCGGAAAGGCGTGCTGAATTTCGATTTCATCCCGAATGAGAGCAACCACATCTCCATTCGGCGCAGCGACCTCTCCTATTTTGAGTACCAGCCGTTCGACCAAGGATCGGGACTGACGCCGAAATACTTCAAGCGGCCGAATCAGACGAACACCGCCAATTGGACCTGGACCATCAATCCGACGACGGTGAACGAAATGGAGGGAACTTTCAGCCTGGATGATGTTTACATTCCGGTAAATACTGCGGCGCTCGGGTTCAACCGCAACAAACTGAATCCGCCGATCACCTACCCGTTCATCTTTGGCGGCAAAGATATTACCGAGAAAATTCCGACGGTAAGTGTGCCGAACTTCTACGGTTTGGCCGGCGGCCCGTATCCTTCGCATTCCTCCGGTCCCATTTATACGTTTTCGGACAGCTTGAGTAAAGTCATTGGCAATCACACGCTCAAATTCGGCTTCTACTTCAATTACCAAGGCGAAAACGACGGCGACCAGATCAATGTAGACACAGTTCCCGGCGGCGCGAACAATCAGAACGGCTCGTTCACGTTTACCGATGGCGGCACGGGCAGGACTTCCGGAGTCGGGATCGCGAATCTAGCGATGGGCTACGCCGACAGCTATACCGAAATCGGCCCGCGCGCTTTGACTATCTGGCGTGCGCCGACCTTCGAAGAATTCGCGCAGGATTCCTGGCAGATTACGCCGAAGTTCCACCTCAACTACGGCATCCGCTTTACCACGATCGTTCCCTATAAAGCGTTGTGGGGCAATGCGGACTACTTTGACGGCAATCTCTACAATCCGGCGAATGCGGTAACCGTCGATCCGACGACCGGAAACGTGATCCTGGCCGACGGCGGGAATCCCTACAACGGCGTGGTGATTCCGGGGCTCAGCGCGTTTCCAAAAGCGGCGATCGGACGGGTCGCGGCCGCGGCTTCGAATTCCACTTCGTGCGCCGGCGGGCCTTGCACCGGGCTGTTCGATCCTAAGCTTCCCAAGTATTACGGTTCGATTGCGAATAAATTGCAACCGCGCGTGGGCATCGCTTATCAAATTACTCCTAAAACGGTCATTCGTGTAGGCGCGGGGCGGTTCGTGACGCGTATGGGCTTGCTCGACAACATCTTCCCCGGCGGCAACTCGCCGTTCCAGCCGTTCATCACGGTAGACAATCCCATCGTGGATAACCCGGGCGCCGCACTGGTGCCGGGCATTTTGGCACCGATGACCATCACCACTCCGAATCCGACTCTGGACCCGCCGGAGGCATGGAATTGGAATGCGACCCTCGAAACCGAGACATTCTGGAACGGCGTGCTGTCGGTTGCTTACGTCGGCCGCCGCGGTCTTCACGGCTGGCAGGTCTATGACATCAACCAGCCAACCGTCGGCACAACGCTGGCCAACCCTGGCGTGAGCGTTAATGCCCTGAGGCCGTACAAGGGATTCTCGGCGATCCAGGAAGAAGAGAGCGTAGTGAATTCGAGTTACAACGCGCTGCAGATTTCCTGGAACCGGCGCTATTTGAACGGGCTGCAGTGGGGTGGTTCGTACACGCTCTCTAAGAGCATGGACAACGGCTCGAATTATCGCGACATCGTCCCGGACACCTACAATACGAGCAACCTTTGGGCGCCGTCGGAGTTCGACACACGGCAAATTTTCGTGATCAACGCCTCGTACAATCTCCCTTGGCTGCGCGATCAGAAAACGCTTCTCGGCAAGATCTTCGGCGGCTGGACCATCTCGACCCTGCTGCAATTTCAGACCGGCACGCCTTGCGGCGTCGGTACGAATAATGACTTTGCAGGTGTGGGCGAGTACGGCAAGCTGGGCTGCGGCTCGGAGGGGCAATTCTGGGACATCAACGGTGCGATTCCGCAGGGGCCAAAAGAGTTTGGCTCAGGCGGCTATTTCGCCACCACCATGGCGAACGGACAGCCTCTGTTTTCGCCGCCGGACCCCGGTACCTTCGTCCTGTACAAAGGCGTTCGGGATTCGATCTACGGTCCCGGATTCCAGGATGAAAACCTGATGCTGTTCAAGAAATTCGCCATCAACGAAAGGAACTCCTTCGAGTTCCGAGCCGAAGCGTACGATGTCTTGAACCATCCGAACTGGAGCGGACCGCAATACACGCCCACCTCTGGAACGTTTGGCCAGGTAACCAGCAAGACGGGCCTGTCGAGGGAACTGCAGCTCTCGCTGCTGTACCAGTTCTAAGCTGTAACTGCTGTCATTCTTGGCCTGCCAAGCCGGTCCGAAAACCGGCTTGGCAGGCCGATCTCTTTTTGTGGCGCACGCTTGAGACTTGAATCTGAGCCGGAAGCGTAAGCGACCTAGCTCGGAAACGGCATTGCGCTCAAGCGTGCGCCACGTTCTAAAATTGTTGGTGCTATGTGTGCGCGTGCTGTGGTGCGGGGATCGCTGCTCGCGCTGTCCATGGTTCTCTTGTGCGCTTGGCAGACTAAACAGGTCCGCACGATCTCGGGAACCGTCCTCGATGCCGCCACGGGCGAGCCGATCCCCCACGCGCTGGTGCGTGTCCTCTCCAATGCTGCGCTGTCGGCGATGACGGGCGCGGATGGTCATTTTGAAATTCCGAAAGTTCCCGCCGGCCGGACGGTCAGTATAGCGGCGAAGCGCCCCGGCTACGGAAATCCGCAGATGCCTTCGCAAGGCCGCAAGAGCGTCGGCCCGGGCGAAAACGACATCACTATCGAACTCGTGCCGCAAGGCGGCATTCAGGGCCGTATTGTGGACGAGAATGGCCAGCCTCTGCAGGGCATCCGGGTGCAAGCCATCGCCCAAGAGATTCGCAACGGCCGTAAAGAGAGACGCTCGGTGTCCACAGCCAGCACCGACAGCGCCGGCGAGTACGAATTGGACGGCTTGGCGGCGGGCACATACTTTATCAAAACGTTCCTGCAGCGGCTGTATATGACTTACGCGCCGCTTGCGGCCGCGCAGCAGGCGTATGCGAGCGAATTCTATCCCGATGCTCCCGATCGCGCCGCCGCTCAGCCCGTTCAGGTGCAGCCGGGCCAGACGGCGGAAGCGGATTTCACGCTCAAAACCGTGCGCACGTTTCGCATCGCGGGCATCGTAACCGGCTTGGGAACTAGCCAGCCGGGTTTCGTGACGTTCGAGCAGCAGGACGGCGGACAGTTCAATGTTCCGACACGGTTTAACCGGCGGACGGGCCAGTTCACCGCCTTAGATATTCCGGCCGGTGCCTACAAGCTCGTGTTCCGGACCTATGCCC
>JBOGMI010000173.1:0-2317 GCA_050746645.1 Bryobacteraceae bacterium
ACTGCTCGAGATCGAAAACGTGTTTGTGCAGCGCGGCAATTGCATGGCGCTGAACGGCTTCACGCTGCGCATTGAGCGTGGAGAACACGTCGCCATCCTGGGACCGAACGGCAGCGGAAAATCGACGGTGATCAAGATCATCACGCGCGAATGCTATCCGCTCGTTCGGCCCAATACCTCGCTCCGCATCCTCGGGCAGGAGAACTGGAACATCTTCGACCTGCGCTCGCAGATCGGTGTAGTGAGCAACGATTTGATGGCGCGCTGCACCCGCGACATCACAGGCCTGGAGCTCGTGCTCTCCGGCTTTTTCGGCTCGATCGGCATCTGGCCAAATCATCACGTAACGCCGGAGATGCGCCGGCGCGCCGCGGCGGCGATGGAGCAGCTCGAGGTCCCGCATCTCGCCAAGCGCTGGACCGATGAACTCTCCTCCGGCGAAGCGCGCCGGCTGCTGATCGCGCGCGCGCTGATTCACAACCCGGGCACGCTGCTGCTCGACGAGCCCACCACAAGCCTGGACCTGACCGCGCTGCATGAATTGCGCTCGGCCTTGCGCTCGCTGGCGCAAAGCGGAGTCGCCCTACTGCTGGTGACGCATCATCTGGACGACATCATTCCGGAGATTGAGCGCGTGGTGCTGCTGCGCGAGGGGAAGGTCTTCGGCGATGGCCCGAAACAGAATCTGCTCATCGCCGAGCGCCTCTCGTCCATGTTCGCGGTCCCGGTGGAAATCACCACACGCGACGGCTATTATCACGCATGGTAACGCGTGGAAACCGGGGCCGGCTTCGAATTTCCGGGCCGCAATCTTCCAATCCAAGCAAAACTTAGACCCGGAAATTCGTTGGTGTCTATGGAATAGGCGCGATCGGCGTCAGCGTGGCCAAATCGATCGGCTGGCCGGAAGCGGTGGTTCCCGCTGCGAGAGCATGCTGCGTGGCCGCGATGATGACCGCTGCCAGAGTTGCGTACGGCGCGGCGGCAGGAATCGTCTCGGCGACCGCCGCTGCAATTTCCAGCTCGGTCAGGATATCGGACAAGCTAAGGTTCGAGCTGGCCGCGGCTCGGATGTGCTGCGCCTTTTGCCGGATATCGCGCTCGGTTTTTTGCGAGACGTGCATGTCGGCGGCGACCGTGTTTTCGAGCGCGACGATGCTCGTCGTCAGGCTCGCAACGTCGGCGGCAACCGCGGCCTGATTCGAAGGCTCGGTGCGGAACACCGCGTAGGCGTCCACAGCAGTGGCATAAGCGGCGGCCGTCTCGTTGAAGAGCGGGACGTATTTCGGATAGCCGGTGGAGATGCTGGCGCGCAAATAGATCAGCGCGCCGTGGGCCAGAGTCAGCGAATCGTAGGTAGCACCGTCGAATGCGTCGATCTGATTAGGATGACTCGGCTGCGGACTGCAGCCCGAGAAAAGCACGGCGACCGCCAGAACCGGCGCCGCCGCGAAGAGAAATGGTCGTTTGCGAAACATAGGCTTTCGCACACGAAAATACGCACAGGGCGCGATGCCAAGCGCGGCGAATACCCGCTAACCCTTTGGGGCATTGAGATTTATCTTCTTTAGGCTAGCCGTGAACGAACCAGAGTGCGCATGCTATGGTGGAAATTATCCAAGTTAACCCTGGGGGCCCTTAGCTCAGTTGGTTAGAGCGCTACCTTGACACGGTAGAGGTCAGAGATTCGAGTTCTCTAGGGCCCACCACCTCGTATCGATTTTGATATGCCCGAATGCCGACCGGTTCGGCGCGGGGAGGGTGGAGCCGCAGTGTAAAGACGCGGTATCTTTACAGCATGCCATCCCGGCTTGTAAATTGAAGAGCGCGTGCGGAAAGCACCACGCAGCGGCTATGGAAGCATCCAGGGCAAACGCAGCCACTATTGACGTCCGAACTCGACGTAATCGCGGACGGTCCAGCCCCCCGGGTCGGGCTTCACACGCTGGCGCAGCTCGCGGATTCGTGCGATGGCTGCATGGACAGAATCCTCTGAAGATTTCGACCCTTCAGTCGATTGCACGGCCAGCCGCCGGACCCACGCCTCTAAGCTCATTTCCCGAGCGCTTGCCTGCGCAACGAGCTCTGCTGCCTCCGGATCGGGAAGACTGATCGTGATGGTCGTCATCTTCGGTAGCTCTTTTCTTTAGCGTAGAGCAAAAGCGCACTCAACTGGGTGCATCGGAAATCAAAAAATCGGGCGCTGCCGCGGCATTTGCGGCAGCGCCCAGCGTAGGAGGGTGCCAAGAGCAGCTCGGATCTGCGCTTGGCTGGAAAAACAGTGTTCTAGCCTAGGAGACCTCCGTGGCCGAGGCAG
>JBOGMI010000174.1:0-1412 GCA_050746645.1 Bryobacteraceae bacterium
GCAAATGCAAGCCTTGCCCGCCTTCTTCGCCCACATCCCCGATCCGCGCCGGGGACAGGGACGGCGCCACACCTTGAGCGTGGTGCTCGCGATTGCCGCCGCGGCCACGCTCTGCGGGGCACGCGGCTACAAACACATCGCCGAGTGGGCCGAGCATCTTTCCCAGAGCGCGCGGGCGCGCTTTCGCTGCCGGCGGGTGCGCGGGGAGTACCTGGTGCCGAGCCTATCGATCCTGCGCGACGTGCTGATGCGCGTCGATCCCGAGCACCTCGATCGCGCCCTGCAGCACTGGAACGGGCAGTTCGCCCCAAAGGACTCGAGCCTCGCCCTCGATGGCAAGACGATGTGCAACGCGATCGATGCGCATGGCGCGCGCACGCACATCATGAGCGTGATCGGCCATGAAAGCGGCGCCTGCTACACCCAAAAAAAGTCGGCTTCCTGCCCGTAGAAGGCGATCCTGAGACGTTCAAACAAACCAACGAGATCAAAACCGCCATCCCCCTGCTCGAGCCGCTGGAGCTGACCGATAAGGACATTACTGCTGATGCACTGCTGACCCAACGCGACATCGCCCAGTTCGTGCGCCGCCGTCTCGGCCACTATCACTTCACCGTCAAAGCCAATCGCCCCGCGCTCCTCGCCGATCTCGAGCGCTACTTCAAAGAGCGCCCCACCACCGCCGACTTCACCGACACCTCTTGCGGCCATGGCCGTATCGAAACCCGCTCCATCTGGGTCACCTGTGCCCTCAACGACTACCTCGACTTCCCCGAGGTGGCCCAGGCCTTCCTCATCGAGCGGCAAGTCCTGAATAAGAAAACCGGCGCGCTCTCCCGCGAGCTCGCCTACGGCATTACCAGCCGCCCCGCCTCTGAGGCCAGCCCCGAGCGGCTGCTTCAGATCAACCGTGGCCACTGGGTCATAGAGAACCGCTGCCACTACCTCATCGACTGGAACTACGACGAGGATCGCAGCCGCATCCGCACCGGCCACGGCCCGGAAAACGTCTCGCGCCTGCGCCGCTTCGCCGTCGCCCTCATCCAGTCAAAACCCGGCCGCCGGGTCGCCGAAACCCTGCGCCGCCTCAATCGCAATATCCGCACCGTCTTCGACTACCTGCTCATGAGCGAAAACGCCCGCAGAGCCCCCTGTCCGCCCCCCGCCGCACCCGCAGCCCCTCCCGCCTCGGCTTGACGCTCAGCTCTTCAAGATCGGAGGTGCCGTCAGAACAAATTTGCCGTGCGAGCCCCGCCCGCTATATCGCAACTTCGGTAGAATCGCCCCGCACCCGCTGCCCGGGTGGCGAAATCGGTAGACGCAAGGGACTTAAGAGCATTGAGCACCCGGCGCGGAAACGCCCGGCGTGAATGGGGTCAAATTCGGTGAACCAGCAGCACGTCAGGGTGGCT
>JBOGMI010000175.1:0-5954 GCA_050746645.1 Bryobacteraceae bacterium
AGCACGCGGTCCAGTGCGAAAGTTTGCGCCGCTTCCCGCGCAATCTGTAAGTGTCCGCTATGGATCGGATCGAAGGTCCCGCCGAAAATGCCCATGCGCGGGCCTTCCCGTGTTGCGTCCTGCATCGGGTCAGACTTTTACCGCCGCATGCTGGCTTGAAATCTGCTGCCGCGCCGCCTGCGTGGCTAGCTCGTCGCAGCGGTTGTTATCTCCGTGGGAGGCGTGTCCCTTGGTCCATTTCCATTGCGTTTGGTGCGCGCTCACGAGTTCGTCCAGCGCCTTCCACAGGTCCTGATTTTTCACCGGCTTTTTGTCCGCATTGCGCCATCCGTTCCGCTTCCAGCCTTGAATCCACTTAGTAATCCCGTTCTTCAGATACTCCGAATCCGTAACGATTTCGACCGAACAGGTCTCTTTCAGCAGTTTCAGCCCTTCAATCGCAGCCGTAATCTCCATGCGGTTATTGGTGGTCTGCGGGTCGCAGCCGTAAAGCTCGCGCTTGTGTTCTCCGAAGCGCAGAATGCAGGCCCAGCCGCCCTTACCGGGATTGCCGCAGCAGGCGCCGTCTGTGATCAGTTGTACGTGCTTCACGCGACTTCTGCACACTCGATTGCCGGCTGCCGCTCTAGCTGATCTTCGAAAAAAGTATCCACGATCCCGAGAATGTGTTCCGGCGCCTGCGCTTTATAAATGTCGGTCCGCAGCTTGGCCCCGTTTCTCACGCCGTGCGTAAAGTAGGTAGCGAACTGCTTCATCTTGCCCGTCGCATCCGGCTCGCCCTGCTCGTGCAGCATCGTGTAATAGGCCTTCATGATTTCGTAGCGGTCGCGGTCCGGAGGTACGAAATAGCGTCCGGTCTGCAAATATTCCTGAATCTGCCGGAAAATCCATGGATTGTAGGATGCCGTGCGCCCGATCATGACGGCGTCGCAGCCGGTCTCGCGGTGCATTCGCACGGCGTCCTCAGGCGTCGCGATATCGCCGTTGCCGATAACGGGAATGCCGACCGCGTCCTTCACCTCCGCGATGCGCGACCAATCGGAGATGCCGCGATAACCTTGCTCGCGCGTGCGCGGATGCAGCGCCACCGCGGCCAGCCCGCAATCTTCTGCGATCTTCGCCATCTGCACCGCGACCAACTCGTGATCGTTCCATCCGGCGCGGAATTTGCACGTCAGTGGAATCGAAATCGCCGCGCGCACCTTGCTCAGAATAGTCTCCACCAGCGGAAGATCGCGCAGCAGTCCCGATCCGCCGTTGCACTTCACCACTTTATTTACCGGGCATCCGAAATTGATGTCTACGGTATCGAAGCCGCGATCTTCGCAGACGCGCGCGGCGTCCGCCATCACTTCCGGATCGGATCCGAAGATCTGCGAACTGATTGGGTGTTCTTCTTCTTCAAAATAGAGATAGCGGAACGTGCGCCTCGGCTTGGTGCCCTTGCGCGTAGCGACGATTCCGTGCGAACTGGTGAACTCGGTCATCAGCAGCCCGCATCCGCCCTGATTGCGCATGAGCCGTCGAAACACCGTGTCGGTGACGCCCGCCATCGGCGCCAGCACCGTCGCCGGCGCGACCTCGATCGAACCAATGCGGTAAGCCGAAGGAAAATCGTAGAGATAGCGTTCCGTCATGGGCGAATAGGGGGATAACCTTACTATTGTAACGGCCGCCCGGCTTGCGACAAAGTGAGAACATCTAAAGCGTTCGCCTCGTAATACGCTTGCAGAGGAGATCGATCATGAAAAGTCTGTTCGTGTTTTCGGCCGTTCTGGCTTCGGTAGTTTTTCTGTCCGGCTGCATGGTGGACGCCGCGGCCACTCGGGGCCATTTCGACCGCACCCTCAAGGTAAGCGGCCCGGTTGACCTGGATGTCCAAAGCGGCGCGGGCGATATCGCGGTTCGCACCGGAGGTTCGGGAACAGTCGTCGTCCAGGCCAGGATTTATGCCTCGCACTGGAATGCGGGCGATATCGAACACCGAGTTCACTATCTGGAAAGCCATCCCCCGATCGAGCAGAACGGAAACACAATTCGCATCGGCCACACGAACGATCATGACTTAATGCACAACATTTCGATCAGCTACGAACTCATCGTTCCCGCGGAAACCAAGCTCCACGCGTCATCGGGATCGGGCGACGAACGCATCGACGGCATGCACGGCCCGGTAGAGGCGAGCAGCGGCTCGGGCGACGTTACGCTCTCGCACATCGGCTCCCAAGCCAGCGCGCACACCGGTTCCGGCGACATCGCCCTCAACTCCGTTCACGGGAGCGTGAAAGCAGGCACCGGGAGCGGCTCGATTCACGCAACGGGAATCGCCGGAGGATTTAGCGCCTCTACCGGCAGCGGCGATGTAGACCTGGAACAAACCGCGGCCGGGTCCGTGGATATCGGCAGCGGTTCCGGCTCGGTGGAAATTAAAGGCGCGGACGGCGCAGTTCATGTGCAGACCGCCAGCGGCGACATTACCGCCCAGGGGCAGCTCAAAGGAGACTGGAGATTGCAAACGGCATCGGGCAGCTTGGAGGTACAGTTTCCAGCCCACACCGGCTACGACCTGGTTGCGCATACGGGTTCTGGAGGCATCCATATCAGACGGCCAGTCGAGTTCAAGGGGAGATGGACGCCGCACAAAGTACAGGGCAAGGTGGGCGGAGGCGGCCCGGCCGTCGATCTCAGCACCAGTTCCGGATCGATTCGGATCGACTAGCCCCTCCCGCCCGCGGGATTCCGCAAAGCGCTGAAAAGCTGGCAATGCTTCAGAACCGCGCACGGCAGTAAGCGGTCTTCGGAGTTTTGTGCCGGAAAGGAGCTAGCCGCATCCCGTCGACATGGACGCGCTCCCGGCTTAAGCTGAGGCTATGCCTGAGCGTCCCGGCGAGTTTCCCTTCACCCGCGGCATTTACCCCGATATGTATCGCCGACGCCTCTGGACCATGCGCCAGTATGCGGGCTTCGGCACCGCGGAGGAAAGCAATCGCCGCTACAAGTTTCTCCTTTCCGAAGGCATCACCGGCCTGTCGGTCGCCTTCGATCTGCCCACCCAAATGGGGATGGATTCCGACCATCCGCTCGCCGCCGGCGAAGTCGGACGCGTCGGCGTCGCCATCGACGCGCTTCCCGATATGCGGGCTCTCTTCGACGACATCGCGCTCGATCGCGTCAGCACCTCGATGACGATCAACGCCACGGCCGCCAGCCTGCTCTGCCTCTACGCTTTGGTCGCCGAGAGCCAGGGCGTGGATCGCAAGAAACTCTCCGGCACCGTTCAGAACGACATTTTGAAAGAGTACATCGCGCGCGGCACGTTCATCTATCCGCCTCGGCCGGCGATGCGCATCGTGACCGATCTGTTCGCCTGGGCCGGCGCCGAGATGCCCGAGTGGAACACCATCTCGATCAGCGGCTATCACATTCGCGAAGCCGGTTCTACCGCGATTCAGGAAGTCGCGTTCACGCTAGCCAACGCCATCGCTTATATCGAGGCCGCCGTCGCTGCCGGTCTCACAGTCGATTCCTTCGCCCCGCGCCTGAGTTTCTTCTTCAACGCGCACAACAATTTCCTGGAAGAGATCGCGAAATACCGCGCCGCGCGCCGGCTCTACGCCAAAATCATGCGCGAGCGTTTCGGCGCCAGCGGCCGCTCCTGCATGCTGCGCTTCCATGCGCAAACCGCGGGCTCGACGCTCACCGCGCAGCAGTCCGAAGTAAACGCCGTGCGCGTCGCCGTGCAAGCCATGGCGGCGGTCCTCGGCGGCACGCAATCGCTGCACACCAACGCGCAAGACGAAGCGCTTTCTCTGCCTTCGGAGGCATCCGCCCAACTCGCGCTGCGCACCCAACAGGTCATTGCTTACGAAAGCGGCATTCCGGCGGTGCCCGATCCCTTCGGCGGTAGCGAGTACATCGAAAAACTCACCGACGAGATCGAAGCCGCCGCGCGCGATTCGATCTCGCGCATCGACGCTCTAGGCGGAGCTATTGCCGCCATTGAGAGCGGCTATCTGCAGCGAGAGATCCAAAACTCCGCTTACGAATACCAGCAAGCCGTCGAAGAGGGCCGGCAGATCGTTGTCGGCGTGAACCGCTTTCAAAGTGGCGAGATGCAAGTCCCGCCGCCCTTCCGCGTCGATCCCGAACTCGAGCGCAAGCAGATCGAACGCCTGCGCGCGGTCCGTGCTTCGCGTTCCGCCGAATCCGTTTCGGCCGCTCTCGCCGCCCTCGAAACCGCCGCCCGCGGAACCGAAAACCTGCTGCCGCACATCATGCAATGCTGCCGCGTGCTCGCCACTGTCGGCGAAATCTCCGACACTCTGAAAAAAATCTTTGGCGAGTATCGCGAATGCTGTTAGCAGCATCTAAGTTGGCATGAGCCAAATTCAGGCCTTGGCCGCCAAACAAGCCGGCGGTAAACTCGAACCCTTTTCCTATGACCCCGGGCCGCTCGGCGACGAACAGGTCGAAATCGAAGTGCAATACTGCGGCATTTGCCATTCCGACTACTCGATGCTGCACAACGAATTTGGCATTTCTCAATTTCCGTTTGTGCCCGGCCACGAAGCGGTGGGAAAAATCGTTGCCGCCGGAGACAAGACAAAATTCGTGAAGGCCGGGCAGACCGTCGGGCTCGGCTGGTATTCGGGAAGCTGTCTCCATTGCCGTCCCTGCCTCGCCGGAAATCAAAACATGTGCGAGAGTCTGGAGCAGACCATCGTGGGGCGCTACGGAGCATTCGCCACGCGCGTGCGCTGCCATTGGTGCTGGGCATTTCCGCTTGAAGGCATCGATCCGGCGAAGGCCGGGCCGCTCTTCTGCGGCGGCATCACGGTGTTCAACCCGCTCGTACAGTTCAACGTGAAGCCAACTGATCGCGTGGGCGTGATCGGTGTCGGGGGCCTTGGCCATCTCGCGATTCAATTCCTGAATAAATGGGGCTGCCAGGTCACCGCGTTCACCACGTCGGCATCGAAAGCGGACGAGGCGAAGAAAATGGGCGCCGACGCGGTGATCAATACGCGTTCGCAAGATGAATTGAAAAGCGCCGCCGGTTCTTTCGATTTCATTCTGTCCACTGCGGCGGCTTCAGAAATGGATTGGAACTCCTATGTCGCCGCGCTGGCGCCGAAAGGCCGTCTCAATATCGTAGGCATCGTTCCGCAGATTACCGTGGCCCTGTTTCCGCTGCTGGCGGCGCAGCGCTCCATTTCCGCAAGCCCCTCCGGAACGCCCACCACGGTTATGGCCATGCTCGATTTCTGCGCCCGGCACAGCATTGCGCCGGTTACCGAAGAGTTTCCGATGAGCAAAGCAAATGAAGCACTCGCGCACCTCGAGGCCGGAAAAGCACGCTATCGGATTGTGCTGAAGAACGATTTACTTTAGCTTGTCGCGAAGGTCGGCGACTTGATTTTCCAGGTCCCCGAGCCGCTCGTCGAAGCTGTTGATGAGGATCGTGTTTGCCTTAACGCGAGTATCGGAGCGGCGCGCCCATACGCGAAACTCGGTCAGCAGGTGCGTTTCTACCTTTTCCATTCGCCCAAGCATGCGCATCTCGATCGCGGACAATTCGGTCCTTAGCTCCGCTCTCGTGACGGGCGCTGAATCGGGTGTTCCGTTCGGTGTCGTGGACATTCTTCTCTCTACAATAAGACTTGCAGTCCATCCACATTATAGGCGCCGGTCTGGCCGGATGCGAGGCGGCCTCCCAGGCAGCTTTCGCGGGCGCCCGCGTCGTGCTCTACGAGATGCGGCCGCACAAAAGCACGCCCGCGCACAAAACCGGGCGCTTCGGCGAACTCGTCTGCAGCAATTCGCTCAAAAGCGAACAAGTTCACTCCGCGCCCTGGCTGCTCAAACAGGAAATGCGCCGCCTCGATTCGCTGCTGATGTGCGCCGCCGAAAGCGCCCGCGTTCCCGGAGGCCACGCGCTTACGGTCGATCGCGAA
>JBOGMI010000176.1:0-4134 GCA_050746645.1 Bryobacteraceae bacterium
CAATTGCTGGGCCGCGTGAAGAGAGTCTTCTTCGCCATCGTTTCCGCGAATACCGACCCTGTGCTCCAGCATCTGCGGCAGATCGAAGCACCCAAACTCGCCGCACAGGAGGACGCGATCTATCTCAACCCGAGAATTTTCCGGCGCGTCGCGGCGGTCTATCGGAAGCGGGATTCGCTGCATCTCGATCCGCAGTCGCGGCGGCTGGTGGAGGTCGTGTACAAACGCTTCGTTCACCGGGGCGCCAAGCTCTCCAACGCGGACAAGAAGAAGCTGAAGCAGATCAACGAAGAGCTTTCCAGCCTCTCGACGGCTTTCCGCGTCCGGCTGCTCGCCGCTACGAAGGATGGCGCCTATGCGACAACGGATCGCGCCGCGCTCGCGGGCTTGAGCGACGCTCAGATCGATGCCGCGGCCGAGGAGGCGAAAAAACGCGGACCGCAAGGCTATGTGCTCCCGCTGCAAAACACGACACAGCAGCCGGATCTGGCGTTTCTCAGCAATCGCGCCACGCGCCACGCTCTCTTTGAGGACTCCTGGAACCGGGCCGAACGAGGCAATGCGGATGATACGCGCAAGATTATAGAGCGGATGGCGCATCTACGCGCGCAAAAGGCCGCGCTGATCGGATTCCCGAACTTTGCCGCCTGGAAGCTGCAAGATCAGATGGCCAAAACGCCGGAGGCTGTGCTGCATTTCCTCGATTCGCTCATCCCTCCGGCCACGGCTAAAGCCGCACGCGATGCCCGCGAGATTCAGCATGTCATTGATGCCGAGCACGTCGGATTCAAGCTGCAGCCGTGGGATTGGAATTATTATGCCGAAAAAGTGCGCAAGGCGAAGTACGACGTCGATGAAGCACAGGTGAAACCCTACTTCGAACTGAACAACGTGCTGGAGCGCGGTTTGTTCTACGCCGCCAACCGGCTCTACGGGATCACGTTTCACGAGCGCAAGGACATTCCGGTTTACAACCCGGACGTGCGCGTCTTCGAGGTCTTCGACTCAAATGGCAAACCGCTTGCGCTGTTTTATTGCGACTATTTCAAACGCGACAACAAAGAGGGCGGCGCGTGGACGGACGTATTTGTCCGGCCGTCCACGCTGCTCGGCAATTTGCCGGTGGTTTATAACGTCGCCAATTTCGCCAAACCCGCTCCAGGACAGCCTGCGCTCATCAGCTTCGACGACGTGACCACGATGTTCCACGAGTTCGGCCATGCGCTCGCCAGCATGTTCACAGATGGCGAATATCCGAGCCTCTCCCATAATCTGCCGCGCGATTTTGTGGAGTTTCCGTCGCAGTTCAACGAGCATTGGGCGACTTACCCGGCGGTGTTTGAGCATTACGCCCGTAACTACCGTAGCGGAGCGCCGATGCCAGCGGCGCTCGCGGCTAAAGTCAAAAAAGCTCAGAAGTTCAATCAAGGCTATGCTCTGACCGAACTGTTGGCCGCCGCCGAGTTGGATATGCAATGGCACATCCTCCCGGCGAGCGCTCCGCTCGAGAACTCAGACACCTTCGAAAAGCAGGTTTTGGAAAAGAAGCATTTGTGGATACGCGATGTGCCGCCGCGCTATCGGTCCAGTTACTTCCTGCATATCTGGGGCAACGGATACGCGGCCGGATATTACGGTTATCTCTGGAGCGAGATGCTGGATGACGATGCCTTCCAGTGGTTCGAAGAGCACGGCGGCCTCACCCGCGCCAACGGCGACCGCTTGCGCCGCATGGTGCTCTCTCGGGCCGACAGCGAAGATCTCGGGCCGATGTACCGGCGCTGGCTCGGCGCGAAGCCGAGTGTGGGTCCGCTGCTGAAGCATTGGGGATTGAAGCCGGCGGGAGCATCGAAGTAATCTTGCAGCTATTACAGCCCAATCGCAAGATCGAGTCCCGCAGTTTCGGCAAATGCCCGAAAGTCCCGATCTCGGGTTAGGAGAGGAATCCCGCGATCGAGGCAGCTCTGCGCGATCAGGGCGTCTCCGAGGCGGGCTTTTCGGCGCTTTCCGAGCACCTCTGCCCGCAGTGCGCCCGCACGCTGCCAATAGCCGGGCGTGATCTCGATCATAGGCAGCGCCGAGAGCGTCCTCGCAACTTCGGAATCCAGCTTGGGATCGCTTAACAACTCGGTGAGGACAGCGGGCACCATCAGCACCTGCCGGTCTGCCAGAGCCCTGTCGAGCAACTGTGCGTCTGCTCCGATGCCTTCCTGGAGGAAAGCGATCCACGTGCTGGTATCCGCGGCAATCACCGGTCGGCCTTCAGATCGATCAGCGTACGCGAGAAGCGAACCTTGCCTCGGAGCTGGCGTAAGCGCGCATACGTCTGCGATGCCGCAACCAATTGCAAGCCGGTGCGGACTGTTTGGGTGACACCGGCACCGCTCGCGCGCTGCGCTTTTTCCAAGAGTTCCAGCGGCACCTCAACGGTGATCTTGCGTGCTGGTTCCATGCAAGCCGACTATACCATGTTCTATACCAGCGTTCAGTATGGGAACCACCGCGCATTACACTGGCCAGCGGAGGTGCGGAGTGGCTCCGGACAGAAAGATTCGGGTTCTGTTGCTAGCGGCAGTTTGCGCTTTTATAACTCCGCTGAATGCGCGCGAGCTACAAAGCGCCGCTACGCCACGCATATCACGGCTGGGCACGGTTTCGTTTCCGATCTCCTGCAAACCGACCGTAGAAGCATCCTTTAATCGCGGCATCGCGCTGCTCGACTCGTTCGGTTATCCCGCGGCCGAAGCTCAATTCAAACAGATCGAGGCCGAGGACCCGAAATGCGCCATGGCGTACTGGGGAGAAGCCATGACCATTTGGCATCAACTCTGGGACCGGCCTTCCAAAGGCGATCTGCGGCGAGGCAGCGCGCTGATTGGGAAAGCCGAAGCGATTGGCGGGAAAACAAAACGAGAGCGTGAATACATCCAGGCTGCTGCAGCCTTCTATGCGAATGATCCAAAGGCGACCTACGACACTCGGACAGCCGCCTATTCGCAAACCCTAAGACGCCTGCATGAGCATTTTCCAAATGACGATGTGGCGACAGATTTCTATGCTCTGTCGCTGCTTGCATCCCCTGAAGCGGACAAGAACGATTTCGCCTATCGAAAGAAGGCAGTATCCATCCTGGAAGGCGTATTTTCGAGGCGGCCGAATGACCCCGGAGCCGCTCACTATTTAATCCACGCTTGCGACAATCCCGAGATGGCAAAGCAAGGGTTGCCCGCGGCCCGGCGGTATGCACAAATTGCGCCTGCATCCCCGCACGCTCTCCACATGCCTTCTCACATCTTCGCCAGACTCGGTATGTGGCAGGAAGACATTCACTCGAATCTTGCATCGAAGAAAGCTGCCGAACAACAGCACGATCAGGCAGACAGGCTGCACGCGATGGATTTTCTGGAATACGCCTATCTTCAACTAGGCGAATGGGCTCAGGCCAAATCGGTCGAGGAAGAGGCAATCAAAGTAAGGAAGCAGGATTTCAGCAACAAGAGGATGCAGCCTTATTTTTTCTACGTTCAGGTACACTTCCCATCTTTGTATGGGCTGGAAACAAAGGATTGGAAGAAAGCCTATGCGCTTTCAGTTCCCGAAAATGCCGGGCCCGATTTTCAGGCGGTTATCTATTGGGCAAGGGTGATCGCCGCTACGCACTTGCACGAACTGAAGGCGGCGCGGGAAGCGGTACACGAGTACGATCTGGCTCTGGCTGCCGTACGCAAGACCAGCTACGCTTATGTCGCCGATGAGATGGCGCCGCAACGTGACGAAGCGCATGCGTGGCTGGCATTCGCCGAGGGTAAATCCACGGAAGCAACTAGTTTGTTACGATCCGTCGCTGACAAGCAAGATCAGACAGGCAAAGGAGAAGTGGAGATACCAGCACGCGGGATGCTAGCCGACATGTTGCTGCAGTTAGATCGACCGGGGGATGCGCTCAAGCAGTACGCATTGTCATTGAAGACAGATCCGAATCGGCTCAATAGTCTCTATGGTGCGGCTCGCGCCGCAGAACTCGCACAGGAACCGGCTCAGGCGAAGAAATATTACAAAGAATTGCTCGCGGGCCGCGAACAGGGTTTGCTATCACGCAATCCGGAGCTGGTACACGCGAGGGCGTACCTGAGC
>JBOGMI010000177.1:0-13730 GCA_050746645.1 Bryobacteraceae bacterium
GCCGCGAGCAGCCCTACCGGTCCGGCGCCGAAGACTGCCACTGTGTCGCCGCTTTTTACGTTTGCCAGTTCCGCCGCGTGCCAGCCGGTCGGAAAGATATCGGCGAGCAGCACGAAATCGTCTTCCCATTGATCGCCTGGCGTGCCGGGCAGCTTCAGGCAATTGAAATCCGCATACGGCACGCGCAGAAATTCGGCCTGGCCGCCTTTGTACGGCCCCATGTCGGCGTAACCGTAGGCGGCGCCGGCAAGATCCGGGTTCATGGTGAGGCAGGCGTGGGTGTAACCGCGGGTGCAGTTGAAGCAAAAGCCGCAGGCGATGTTGAACGGCATCACCACGCGATCGCCTTTCTTAATCGAGGTCACGCCGGGGCCGGTCTGCTCGACAACGCCCATATTCTCGTGACCGAACACGCAGCCCGGTTTGGCGGTGCTGCGGTCCTCGTACATGTGC
This sequence comes from Bryobacteraceae bacterium, assembly GCA_050746645.1. GTDB lineage: Bacteria > Acidobacteriota > Terriglobia > Bryobacterales > Bryobacteraceae > Bog-105. The sequence goes on from JBOGMI010000177.1 coordinate 454, forward strand.
AGGTCGCTGCCGCAGATCGCGGCCGACGTCACCCGCACAAGAGCGTCGCACGACCCTTCGATTTTGGCGTCGGGCACATTCTCTACGGCAACGTCTTCTTTTCCCTTGTAGACAACGGCTTTCATCGCGTCTCCTTTCGCCTGTAGTAGGACGAACTGAGAGGGCACACGAATACACACAAATTATGGGGCGAACCCCTGATGAGGTGAAACACGCTCGCTTTGCGGGAGAGAAAGCGCCACCAGTTCTGCCGGGATATTTCCCCCGCCAATTGCAACAACGATGTATTGCTTTCCGTGATCCAGATAGGTCATCGGCGAACCGGACGCGAAGGAAGGGAGGGGCACTTCGGCGATGAGCTTTCCTGATCGTTTGTCGAACACCTGGATGTTGGGATCGTCTGTTGGGGAATGACGCTTCCCGGTCTCGCCCTCCTGTGCGATGAAAAGCAGCGTTTTTGTAAGCAGCGGGTGTCCCCAGTATGGCCAGCCAAGGCGGCCGAGCTTTAGCCCTCGGAGCGCCGGATTATTCCTTGGCCCATCGCCCATCGGCGCCGTCCACACAGTTTCGCCTGTTTTGAGATCGATTGCTGTAACCCGACCATATGGCGGCTTAGTAATCGGCAAACCCTCGGGACCGCTTAATTCGGATTCGAACGCGCGGTATCTCTGCGGGAACGGCGGATCAAGCAATTTCTGTCCACGCGTATCCACAAGCCTGATCACTCTCTCGTCTGTAATGGAAGGGATATAAAGCATACCCGACTCGGGATCGAATGCCGCGCCTGACCAGCTCGCCCCTCCGCGAACGCCCGGCATTAAGATGGCGCCCCGAGTGCTCGGCGGCGTGAACAGCGGACCATGGTCATAACGGTTGAGAATCGCCTCGGCTTCGCGGCGCAACTTCGGCGTGAAATCGATTAAATCATCGACGTTCAGCCCTTGCTGGTCGAATGGAGCTGGTCGCGTAGGGATGGGCTGCGTCGCCGAGGTCCATTCACCCGGGACGGACGAGCGGGGCACCGATTGCTCGTGAATCGGCCACAAGGGCTTTCCGGTGACCCGATTAAAGACGTAGACGAATCCTTGCTTGGTAACTTGAGCGACTGCCCGAACAAGATGCCCATGCACGCGGATGTCGGCGAGAATCGGAGCCGCGGGAGGATCCCGGTCCCAGAGATCGTGATGCACCATTTGGAAGTACCAGACGAGTTTGCCGGAAGCCGCATTCAGGCAGACAAGGCTATCGGAGAAGAGATTATTGCCCGGACGCGCACCACCATAAAAATCACTGGAGGGAGAGCTTACCGGCAAGTAGACATACCCTAGCTGGTCGTCCGCAGACATGGGAGGCCATACGTTGGCGGCTCCAAATTGCTTCCAGGATTGGAGGCCCCATGTATGATAGCCAAATTCTCCCGGAAGCGGGATCGTGTGGAACGTCCAGCGAAGCTTACCGGTTCTGACGTCAAAGCCGCGTACGTCCCCGCGCGGCATGCCCGTAACCGCTGGATAGTCGATCACCGCTGACCCGACGATCACGGTGCCTCTGCAAATCACCGGAGGAGAATTCACGCCGTAGAACGCTCGGTTGACCGGGCGCAGGAGCCCTTTCGTTAAGTCGATCTTTCCGTTGTCGCCGAATTCGCGCGCGGGCTTCCCTGTCTTGGCATCGAGCGCGATCAGATATCCATCCCCTGTGCCGATGAAAATTCTAGACTCGTGACCATCGCTCCAGTACGCCACGCCTCGGTTCACGAACCCGAAGTTCGGCGGCATTCCATGCATATAGGTGTGCGGATCGAATACCCAAAGCGTGCGCCCGGTCACCGCATCGATTGCCGCTACTTGACTCAGCGGAGTGCTGGTGTAGAGTATTCCGCCCACCATAATGGGAGTACTCTCAAACTTCCAGGTATGAAGTTCAGGGTTCTTTTTCAAGATGGCGAGGTCGGCGGACTTCCAGCGCCAGGCGATTTTCAGGCGCTTAACGTTTTTTGCATTGATCTGAGTTAGGGGTGAATACTTGGCGCTCGCCTTTGTTCCCGAATAAGCTGGCCAATTCTGACCTGAATTATCGGGCGTTGCTGCGGCGACGACCCCCGAATAGCAGAAAATCGACGCAAGAAAAATTACGAGGGAGCGAGACATCTCTCTATCTTATTCCTTAGGAAGCCGGGACAGGCAACGAATTTCCGGGTCGGAGTCTTGCTGGATTAGGAGCATGGCGGTCCGGAAATTCGAAGCCAGTCCCCGGTTTCCCCGCACCCGAATTCGCGTTCATTGTGTTCATTTGTGGCCTGCTTTTGCCTCCACCAGCAATTGGCGAAGCTGCTTCTGCAGGAGGGCGCTTTTCGGGTAAGCGGCGGCAACGAGGCGTAAATCCTTCACGGCTTCGGAGATCTGGCCGCGCCGAGCGAGCGCCATGGCGAGATTGTAGTCGGCATCGAGGTAGTGAGGATCGTCACGAAGCGCAATGCGGAATTCCAGAAGGGCATCGGAGGAACGCCCGAGATTTTCGAGCGCCACGCCGAGCATGTCGTGCGCTTCCGGCCGCTTCGGGTTCAGGCGCACGGCGGTGGCCAGTTGGGCTTCCGCGTCCTGCGCGTCCAGGCGCGAGAGCAGAAGCGCTCCCAGATTCATATGCGCTTGAAAATCGTTGGGATGCTGTTTGATTTGGTGCCGCATGATCGCTTCCTGTATGGGCCGGCGGCGGTCGCCTTTTCCGCGCGGCAGAACCTGCAGCCAGCAATGCGCCATTTCGTCCGTCGCCTGATTGCCGGCGCGCACGCGCTTGGGCGGATGGTTTGGATTGCGCGGGTTGTCGCTGGAATTGTCGTAGTGATACCGCATCCAGATGACCGAGCCCTTCGGCAGAAAGACAGGTTTGCGATAACGATAGACCGCCTGCCAGTACATATTCCAATTCGGAATGAGAATCAGCCATTTGCGCGCGCCGTCCGGCAGAATCGCGTAAGCTTCAATGCGCTTGCCCAGAAGATGCGCATGCGGATAAATGGCAAGCACATCGACATCCTCCGGCAGCCGGATATGGTCGGAGACCACAAAATCGCGGTCGCCCGCGGGAATATTCAGTTCGCTGTCGGCATCGAGCGGGATCACAATGGGAAATTTCGTGGGCGGCTTGTCCGTAAAGTACAAACCGACTTCCGGTTGCGCCTGTTCCGGTTTCCCGTGCGGTTGTAAGTGCGTATTCAGAATCAGATAATTTCCAGGATCGAGCCGCCACGCGAGACCATCCGGCTCCGAATACGGAACGCTTCCCGGCTTCCAGACCAGGAGATGAGCGATTGGGTCGAATACGCTGCGATCGACAATCACGTCCAAGCCGGGGAAGCCGCCAGCGCCCGGTGTTTTCTCGAGGCGCAGCGAAGACCCGGTGCGGTCCACGATCATATTGCAGTGATGGATTAAGTTTCTCGGCCCGGGCCGGATTTCAATGGCGCGCACGTATTTTGTCGTTTTTATGTCCGGCTTCAAAACGAAGTTCCAGAAGACATTCGGCCCGCCGGCCGGGACCGTAAACGGATGCGGCGCCTTCACCACCAAATCCGGCGGACCCAGAGCCCACTGCGACGTAAAGCGCGGCGGTGTGGGAATCTGCGAAGCCGGGCCTTCCGGGGCCCCGGCGCGCACCCATTTGGCGATGGTCTGAATTTGGGTGTTGGTGAGGCGCCGCGTTCCCAGGAAGTCGTTATATCCGGGCGCGGGAAGCCAGGGCGGCATTTGCCGGCTGCGGGTGGCAGAGGCTATTGCGCGGGCGTGCTGGCGCACCTCTGGATAGGTGACGAGAGAAAACGGAGCGTGGCCGCCGGGATGATGGCAGGCGACGCAGTTGTGATAGAGAATGGGCGCGATGTCGCGGCCGAAGCGGGGCTGAAGCCCTGGCCCAGAGGGCGCCCCGGGTAAACCCCGCCCCGCAAGAAGGCTGGGCGCGGCGGCAAGAAAGACGATTGCTAAATGCTTCAATCCAGATTCGCGAGCCAGCAGCCGACCGCCTTGGTCAGGGGTTGCTTCACCGGGCGGCCCGCGAGCACGTTGCGCACTCGCCGAAAATGTGGAAGATTCATATATCGGCTTAGAATACGAAATTCAGTCCGCCGCGAACGACGCGCGGCGATTGCACGATCAGGATCGTGTTGCCGCTGTTCACTCCGAGCGGCAGATATCCTTGAGCCAGCAGGTTGCGCAGGTCGGCGGTTAGTTCCATGCGCGCCGGAATGCCAAGAAACGCCGGCAGCGGCTGGCGCACAAAAATGTTGAAGCCGGGCGCCAGATAAGTGTTCTGGGTCACGAACAGGTGGCGCGGAACCACCGCGCCCCGGGCGACCCAGCCGTAACTGGTCCAGATCCGGGTTCCGCTCTTCGGCAACTTCGCATGGAGGTTCGCGGCGGCCACATTTTCGTTCCTTTCCGAGAGCACGCCGCTGTTTCCATTCAGCACGGCCATTAACGAACCCGCATTCCGCACAAAACCGCCCATCTGGCCGTATGCCAGCGCGAACTTGAACAGATTGCCGACCCTTTCGTCCACCGATGCCACGTACCCGTTGCGCCGGTATTTTCCAATGTCATAAGCCGAGGTCTGCGAAATGCCGTCGGAGAGCAAATCGTTCGCCTGAACGCCGGTGAGATCGCCGGCCACGTTCATCCAGCCGTTCCACACTTCTTCATGGAACATGCTCACCGCGTAGGTCCGCGGTCCAACCGTCTTGCTCAGCCCAAGTTCGTAGCTCTGGGTTCGCTGCAGGCGCAGATCGCCGTCGCGGCTCGACATCTCCGGCATGCGCGCCAGGGCGTTGGCCACCGCGCTCAGATCGTCGCCCACCAGCGCGCCGTTTTCGGGAGCTCGGGGGCGAGCGCTGGTCTGATGTGCCAGCAATTGCTCCGGCCGACCGCCATCGCTATACGCCAGCACGACTTCTCCCGCCCTGCCCATGCTCACGGTGGCTCGGGCAAACGGACTGGCCCGGCTGACGTGCTGATTGCCGAAATCCACCGATTCGCCGGTAACGCCATACTCGAGATGCACTCTACCCGCCAGATCGGCGACCTGGTACGTGCTCAAAGACATGATGCGAACCGCGGCGGTAGGCTGCATCGGCGTAGCCTGCGGCGCGCCGCCGTAAAGCCCGAACTGCGATACCGTCAACGCAATCTCGGGAGGCTCTGCCAAGCCGCTCACGTCGTGCCGGCTGTAGATGGCGGAAAGACCCATAGATGCCGGGCCAAGGGTTCCGCTCTGCCCATAGGTTCCGCCAACCTGCAACTGGTTCTTGCCGAGAATATCGGTGGAGAGAATAAAACCGGTTCCCGTATCGCCGCGCAGCGAGCCGGCATCGATTAATCCGGTATCGCCGCCCGAGATGGAGACCATGGCATGGGTGCCGGAGAACACCCGCGGATGCAATTCCGCCCGATCCGCGTTGGCCAAATCGCCGGGAAGATAGCGCGTCACCAAGCGCGTAGCCGGAGAGGCTCGCAGTACCCATTTCCAATCCTGGGTCATGGCGGCGGTGGGAATTTTGTAGTGGACCTGGATGTCGCTGAACAGCGTGGCTAAATGAATCTCCAGCATGCTGTCGATGCCGGCATGGACGGCGATGTTGTCGCGCGCGACGGGCAGGAAACTGGCCAGCGAGACCCGGATGGCATAACGCCCGGCCGGCAGACCCGCAAAGGCGAACCGGCCGCTCCGCCCGCTCATGGTCTCCGCAACCAGGTCCTCGTAGCGGTTAAATAGATGGACGGTGGCGCCCATCTGCGGAATCCCGGCGCCGTTGACAACAGTCCCCAGCAGATCGCCGGTTGCGGCAAGCGAAAGGTCACCTGCGCGGCTCTGATTCCCCAGAGCCAGGGCAGCCGTCATCAGTGCGGCCGCAGCGAATTGTTTGCTCGCGATCACCGACTTCAAGATGACCTTTATATTCTAACCGGTCGCTCACGCTTCCGGCTCGGAAACGCAGCCAGGATGACTACGATGTTACCGTAAACTGGGCCGAAGGTGTAATGGTCTGTTTGTTTATCTGATCCGTCACCTTCAGCTTAAGCGTATACTTGCCGGGCTTCAGCACGTTCAGCGGCAGCTTCTTTTCGACAATCGCCATATAGCCCGACGCATTCGGAATCGACTGCAGCGCCTCGGTATGGCTCAGCACCAGCTTTTTGGTTTTATCATTGACCACTTCGTACTCCACGGTGCCTTGCGGTTTGTGCGTCTTCTTGTTTCCGCCGAGATTATAAAGCTCCGTATAGATCCCCATGCTTTCCGAGCGCTTGAAGGTATCGCCTACGCGCGGCCGCACCTTGGTGCTGCGAATCACAAACTGCCCCTTCCCGATGCTCCGGCTCGGCACGTGCTCGATTTCGTCGGCCAGGATGAGGCTGCTGGAGGCCAGTTTGTCGTCCTGATAGTAGGGCACGTGCAGCGCTTTTTCATAGGTATTCATGGTGTTCCCCACCGTGTCCTTGGCGACGATATTCAGCCGGTAAGTGCCCGGCGGCAGCGGAATGCGCTTGGAATAGATTTGCGATCCGTCGCGGGCCTTCTGCAACATCGCCGCCGGAATGTTCGCCGTCACGGTATTCTCGAACCAATTCACCGGCCGCCGCGTCAGCGAGGTCACGCGGCCATAAATGTGTACCGTCGCCTTGGCCACCCCGTCTTTCGTTTTGTAGTTCAAATCGCCGTTCTTGAACAGAATCGTGATATTGGCGAAGACGGTGGCATCGGTCACACGAATAAAATCGACACGCACCTTCATCGGCAGCGTGTTGTATTGAATATTCGTGTTCACCACCTCGTTCAAGTCCTTGAACTTGGGCAGCACCGGCGGGGCCATCAGCTTGGCATAGCGCTCCAGCCGGCTGAATTCGTTCATGCTCTCCGGCAGCGGCTGGTTGCCGGTGCCGAGATGGGTGCCGTCGGTGCGCTCAAAACGCTGCGTCTTGTCCGCCAAGCCCATCTGCTCCATCTCGGTCAGGCCCGCGCCGGGCACATAGAGCAGGGCGTCTTTTTCTTCCGGGTCGAGCGCAATCTTGTATTCGCCGGACATGGTGGTGTCGACGAACTCGATGATGACGTTGGTCCCGACGCCGGCGATATAGCGGTATCTCCAGTCTTCAAACGGGTAGGTCGAAGTTTCGCCGCCGCCCTCGTTGATGGGCCGCTCGTAGGTGCCGCCGGAAGGATGCGACTCGATTTCGTCCGGCGGGCCGTACTTGATGTAAATCATGCCGCGGTCGGTTTTCCAGCCCGGAATGCCCGAAGCGTAGTGCGCGTTGGCGTAGGCGATACGGCGGTAGATCTCTTCCTCGTATTCGTTTTCCTGGGTGTCGGGAGTGGGATCGCGGCGGCGCCAGAATTCTTCTACGAACTGCTGCCGCTCCTCGTCTGTTTTCAGTTGTTTGAAGGCCTTTCTCTCCTGGTCCGTGATGATGTAAACGACATCCTGGTTCAGCCACTTCTTCCACGGGCCGGAGAGCTCCTGCCTCAGCTTCTTTTCTTTCTTTCTGCGCTGCTTCTTCGTCAGAGGCTTGGCGACGGTCTCGCTGGAACTTGAGGAAGCTTGTTGGTGCTTGGGTGCGGCAAAACCGCACAACGCCAGCGCCGCCGCCGAAATAAGCGCCACAATCGGCGAACGGAAGGCAGAGAATGACTTCATAGAAAAGGGACCACTATACCATTAGTCTAAGTGCGTTTCGGGTCAACGTCAACGGCCGTGGAGACGTATACCCCGCTCCGAAGGTTTCCTGTCCATTTTACGGAATCCTGGAACCAATAAAAATACGTCTTCCTACCAGAAACGGAAGATCCTGTTCCAGAATTGAAGAGGGCTGTTTCGCCGTCCGCAGCTATCATATAGATTTAGCAACCAGATACGCCGTAATGGATCAATGGACATTCACGTGCTGGACAACACTACACCTAACCGAGCCCCGACCGGGAGGGCGGGGACAGGGGGCGCTGCTTCTGGTGTCTCGTGAGCCAAACTAGGAACCAATTCGCAGGGACGCTGCTGCTCATCCTCACCGCCGCCGCGGCGGTTGCGGCCGTCTTCAGCTTTGAGCACCTGCGTAGCTTTTCCATCCCTGACGATGGCGTGACCTGGATCGACCAGACCGCGCCCAGAGGGCAGAATCGAGTCGTCGCCATGTTCCTGACTCCGGGCGGCCCGGGCGAACATGCCGGCATCCGGCCGGGAGACCAGCTGGTCGCTATCGAAGGAAGACCGATCCACCAGGCTCTTCAGGTCCCTGAAACGCTCGCCGGCCTAACCTTGCCCGGAGATGCCCCGGCCAAATACACGCTGCGCCGCAATGGGATCGAATTTCAAAACGACTATATCTTTCTCCGGGCTGCTCCGCGCGATTCGGCGCTCTACTATCAATACGCCATCGGCCTGTTCTACATCGCCATCGGCCTATTCGTCTATTACCGCCGCATCAGCGCGGCCAAATCGTTCCATTTTTATGTCCTCTGCCTGGCCTCGTTCGCCGCCTCCTGTTTCCACTATTCGGGCAAGCTGGACGCCTTCGACGAGGCGATGTACTGGGGCAATGTCGCGGCCGGCCTGATCGCTCCGGCGATTTTCCTGCACTTTTGCGCTACCTTTGCCGCGCGCCCGAAATGGCTGCGCGCCAAAGGCGCCTGGGTGCTGCTGTACGTTCCGTCGCTGGCGCTGCTGGCTATCTTCGCGGCAACCGCCGAAGGCATTCTCCACTTCGATTCGCCTCTGCTGCAGGTTCGCTGGTTCCTGGATCGCCTGACGCTGGCTTTTGCCTTGGTGCTCTATTTCGCCGGCGCCGCGGCTCTGGCCTGGGATCTGCGCCGCGCCGAGGATCCGGTCTCGCGCCGCCAGCTTAAGTACCTGCGGAACGGAGCGCTGGTCGGTCTGGCGCCCTTCACGCTGGTTTACGCCATTCCATTCCTGGCCGGCGCCGTGCCGACCCATTTGATGAACCTCAGCATCCTCTCCATGGCCCTGATTCCGATCACCTGGGCTTATGCCATCACGCGCTACCGCCTGATGGACGTGGACATTATCTTCCAGCAGGGCTACGTCTATACGCTGGCCACGCTGGGCGTCATTGGTGTGTTCTACGCGTTGATCTTTGTAATCTTTAAGGCCACCACCGTTCCCGCGCCCGCTTTCGTGGTCCTGATCGCCTTCGCCACCTTTGTGTTTCAGCCGATCCGGCGCTGGATTCAAGAAACGCTCGACCGCTGGGTCTTTTATCGCGACCGCTACGATTCCCGCCTGACGCTGATCGAATTTGCCCGCGAGTTGAGTTCGGAGACCGACCAGAAAGGGATGCTCGCGAAAGTCTCCGAACGCCTGCTGCGGACGCTCTCGATTCAGCAGATCGGCTTCTTCCTGCGCGACGAGGCCGAGGGCCGCTTCCGCCTCCATTCCCTGACGCAGAAATCCGCCCGGCCGGCACAACAGCGGAGCCGCATGGCCGGGGTTCACGGCAGGCGGCCTGAAAGGCCGCCGCAGGCTGAAAGCCTGCCCCACGAATTCGACCTGAGTTTCCTCGACCAAGCCGCGGGGGTTCCTTACATTTTCTTTGAAAGCACCAGGCATCTGCACGACATCGTTTCCGAAGCCTGGCCGCGCTCGTTGCGCGAGACCATCGCCGAGCTCGATTTCACCTACTATGTGGCCTGCAAATCGCGCGGCAGAACCATCGCCTACTTCGGTGTGAGCCGTACCACCGAAGGCGATTTCCTCTCGCGCGACGACATCGATCTGCTGGTCACGCTCTCCAATTACGTCGCCATCGCCATAGAAAATTCGCGCCTGTACGCTTCGCTGCAGCAAAAGGCCGACGAATACGAGCGGCTCAAAGAGTTCAGCGAGAACATTGTCGAATCCATCAACGTCGGCATCCTCGCCGCGGGTCTCGACGGCTGCGTCGAAAGCTGGAATAACCAGATCGAAAAGCTGACCGGCATTCCGCGCGCGCAGGCGCTTGGCCGCCGCCTCGCCGAGCTGTTTCCGGCCGAACTGTGCCAGCGTTTCGACGAGCTGCGCGACGAGATGGGCATCCACAATCTGTACAAAATGACGCTGGCGCCGCGCATCGAAGGGCTGCAGCTACCCGCGGCTTCGAATGGAAACGGCAGTGGTTCGCCGCCGCGCGAATCGATCGTGAATGTCGCCATCGCGCCTCTGATCTCGAAAGAATTCCGCCAGATCGGCCGCCTCATTATCTTCGACGATGTGACCGACCGCGAAGACCTGGAGCGCCGTCTTGTCCAGGCGGACAAGCTCAGTTCTATCGGATTGCTGGCGGCGGGCGTGGCCCACGAAGTCAATACGCCGCTGGCCGTGATCTCCACCTACGCTCAGATGCTGGCCAAGCAGGTTTCGGGCGACGACCGCCAATCGAAGCTGCTCGAAAAGATCGCCAAGCAGACCTTCCGTGCCAGCGAAATCGTCAACTCGCTGCTCAATTTTTCGCGCACTTCGCCCACCGAATTCGCCGAAGTCGATCTGAACCGCATCGTGCGCGAAACCGCCGCGTTGGTCGAGCATCAATTCCAGAAAACCGGCGTGGCCACGCGGCTGAGCCTGGCCGAGAACCTACCGCTCGTTCGAGGCAATCCCGGCAAGTTGCAGCAGGTCTTCCTCAATCTGTTTTTGAACGCGCGCGACGCCATGGCCGGCGGCGGATCGCTCGGCGTGCGCACCTGGAGCGAACACGGCTTCGCGCACCTGGAAATCGTCGATACGGGGCAGGGAATTGCGCCCGAACATCTGGCGCGCATCTACGACCCCTTCTTCACCACCAAAGGCGCCCGGAAAGGCACCGGCCTGGGACTCTCGATCAGCTACGGAATCGTCCAGGAGCATAACGGCATTATCGAAGTGGACAGCCGAGTGGGCCATGGCACCCGATTCCGGTTGGAATTCCCGGGCATTGCCGTACCTCCCGCAGCCGCCGATCGGCCCGCCAAAGCGTTAATGGCGTAGCATGTCTGCTACAACACCTGTAGTGGGTGTTACCAGCCAGCATCTTCCCGCCGACCGCGTCGGCGCGCCGGATCGCCGCCGCATCCTGGTCATCGACGATGAAGCGGATATTCGCGAGAGCCTGGAACTGCTCCTCACCGGCGAAGATTATGCCGTCGATCTGGCCGAAAACGCCGCCACGGGAATGCAAAAGTTCGAAGCGGGCAGCTACGATGTCGTGCTGCTCGATCTGATGATGCCCGACCGTTCCGGCATGGACGTGCTCGCCGAGATCCGCCAGCGCGATACCGAAACTCCAATCTTCATGCTGACCGCCTACGGTTCGGTCGAAGTCGCCGTGCGCGCGCTCAAATCCGGCGCCAACGACTATTTCGCCAAGCCCTGGGACAACGAGAAGCTGCTGATCGAGATCGACCACATGATCTCGAAGGGCCGCCTGGAGCGCGAGAACACCCAGCTCAAGCGCGCGCTCAAACAACGCTATGCCTTTCCCAACATCGTCGGGAAGAGCGAGCGCATGCTGCGCCTTTTGGATCAGGTTGCGCAAGTCGCCTCCAGCCGCGCGACTATCCTGGTCACCGGCGAAACTGGAACCGGAAAGGAGCTGATCGCGAAGGCGATTCACGCGCATTCCGCCCGCGCCGACCACATGTTCGTTCCGGTCAATAGCGGCTCGCTGCCTTCCGAGTTGCTCGAATCGATTCTGTTCGGGCACGTGAAAGGCTCGTTCACCGGAGCCATCGCCAACCGCAAGGGATTGTTCGAAACCGCCAACCGCGGCACGATCTTTTTCGACGAGATCGGAACCCTCGCGCCGGAAATCCAAGTGAAGCTGCTGCGCGTGCTGCAGGATCGCGAGTTCATGCCGCTCGGCTTGAACGAAAGCGTGCGCGTGGATGTCCGCATCATCGCCGCGACCAATGCCGATCTGCGCAAGCTCGTCGAAGAAGGAAAGTTTCGCGAGGACCTCTATTACCGGCTGAACGTAATCAGTCTCCACCTGCCTCCGCTGCGCGAGCGCAAGGAGGATATTCCGGCTCTCGCTGAGCATTTCTTCACTCGCTATTGCCAGGAAAACGAAAAGTTTCTCAATAGCGACGGGCGTTCGCTGCTCAGCTTCGAGCCCGATGCCATGCAGATCCTGATGGAGCACAACTGGCCGGGTAACGTGCGCGAACTCGAAAACGCTGTCGAGCGCGCCGTGGTGCTGACGACTTCCTCCACGGTTCCCGCGCATGTCCTGCCGGAGCATCTGCAGCAGGCCGCCGGGCTGCGCACTTCGAGCGCGTCCGATGCATCGTTATTTGAGATCGTGGCGGACTTCGAGCGCCGCAAAATCGTCGAGGCGCTGGAGCGCGCGAGCTACAGCCAAACCGAAGCCGCCGAAAAGCTTCGCATCCCGCTCTCCACCTTGAACCAAAAAATCAAGCGCCTTAATATCGACCCCAAGCGCCGCCCGCAGGCGTAATGACTGGATGGCGGACTTCAGCCCAATGCCACTTAATTAAGAAGTTATGTTGCGGCCGTGCGCGTCGATCCGGTGCTGTGGCGCACGCTTTAGCGTGCTGGAGCGAGCTTTAGCTCGCTCTGGTTAAGCGTGGGCTGAAGCCCACGCCAGCACGCTGAAGCGCGCGCCACAATTTGATCAGCAACTTAGCGGAACATCAGCTTAATTAAGTGGGCATTGGACTTCAGCCCGCGCCATCAGCTTTTGTGGTCTGTCATGCTGAGGGAAAGATGACGGGCCACAAAGAACGATCGTCTGTCCCACCGATGCTCAATAGCGAATTTTCTTACTGCGGCGGCGCGCTGAGTTGCGAAGACGCGCCGCTTTCGACAATTGCGGAGACTTACGGCACGCCCGCCTACGTGTATTCAAAACGCGGGATCGTGGCGCGATTTCAGGCTTACGAACAAGCGCTTGGCGGCATCTCTCATCGCGTCTGCTTTTCCGTTAAGTCGAACTCCAACCTGGCGGTGCTTGCTACCCTGGCGCGGGAGGGCGCGGGATTCGATATCGTCTCGGGAGGCGAGCTGTTCCGCGTGCTCCAGGCGGGCGGGGAAGCGTCCAACATTGTCTTCTCCGGCGTGGGCAAAACCGACGCCGAGATGCGCTATGCCATCGAGACTGGGATTCATAGCTTCAATTGTGAGTCGGAGCCCGAAATCGCCCGTATCTCTGAAATCGCGCAAAGCGCCGGGCGGCGGGTTTCCATCGCCATCCGCGTCAATCCCGATGTCGATGCCGCGACGCATCCCTACATCTCAACCGGTTTGC
>JBOGMI010000178.1:0-1549 GCA_050746645.1 Bryobacteraceae bacterium
GGCAGTTGGAACAGACCATCGCGAGCCTCAAGCGCGTGCGCGGCGATCTGAACAACGCTACCAGCCTGATCGCCACCAATGGAAACGAACTGAATGCGCTGAAGAAGCTTGGCGAGCGCGACTACTACCAGTTCACCATCCGCAAGTCGAAGAAACCCACTCGCGTCGCCGACGTGCTCATCCAGTTGCGCAAGGCCGACGTGAAGCACAACCGCTTCACCATCCGCATCACCGCCGACGACAAACGAGTACAAAAGAAAAACCGGACGATCAACGAACCGATCCAGTTCTACACGAAGGAATTCCACCAGCCCGACGAGATCGTCGTCAATCAAATAAATAAGAATGAGATCGTCGGCTACCTGGCTACGCCCAAGGTTAAGATTCCGAGAGGGACTTAAACTAAAAGCAGAGAGTCATTCATGCCTTACCCCGAACCATTGATTGCCCCCATGCGCGAGGATCTGTCCCGTTACGGTGTCCAGGAAGCGAGGACACCGGAGGAGGTGGACCGGCTCTTGTCTCCGGGAAACGGCAGCGTTCTGATGATCGTCAATTCGGTCTGCGGATGTGCCGCCGGGCGCGCGCGTCCCGCCGTCGGCATGGCGCTGAAGCACCAGGTACGTCCCAATTTAGCCGCCAGCGTTTTCGCCGGTGCCGATATCGAAGCCGTTGCCCGGGTGCGCGAACTTCTTGCCGGCCAGCCGCCTTCTTCGCCGTCCATCGCGCTCTTCCAAGATGGCAAGCCGGTTTTCACGCTGCACCGCCATCAAATCGAATCTCGCGAAGCTCCCGAAATCGCGCAATTGCTCACCCAAGCCTTCGACCGCTACTGCTAGTCGGGCGTCGCGCACGCATTCTTGCGTGCAGCGTCGAAACTCATCTTCGACGCGTGGCTCCGCTTCGATACCCTATTCGTCGGGCAGGTTGGCAGCCTGCGGCCGATTATCAATCGGCGTGCCATATAGCCCCTGCTCGCGAATGTATTCGCCAACCTCTGCCGGCAACTCAGGCACCGGCCGTCCCGCCGCTAACCTTTTGCGGATGGCGGAGCTGGAGATCTCAACGTTCACCCAATCCATGCGATGCACGCGCGCATGCTCCGGAATAGTGTAACTGGCGCCGGGCCGTGAGATGACGATAAACTCGGTGAGATCCAAGACCTCCCGCCAACGCTCCCAGGTCTCGATTTCACGAAAAGCGTCGGCGCCGATCAGAAAAAACAGTTCGTTGCCGCAAGATACCTCCCGCCGTACGCACTCCAGCGTATCGACCGTGTAGCTTTTCGCCGGGCCGCTTTCGAGGGACGAAGCGGAAAAATGCGGGTAAGGCGCGCAGGCAATTTCGGTCATGCGCAACCGATGCGCGTAAGGAGTCAGCGCTGCTACCGGTTTGTGCGGCGGATTCGCGGCGGGAACAAAGAGCACGCGGTCCAGTGCGAAAGTTTGCGCCGCTTCCCGCGCAATCTGTAAGTGTCCGCTATGGATCGGATCGAAGGTCCCGCCGAAAATGCCCATGCGCGGGCCTTCCCGTGTTGCGTCCTGCATCG